>NZ_JAAHGN010000927.1:0-3063 GCF_010672485.1 Moorena sp. SIO2C4
CCAGTAGTCTCAAGAACCTGGGATTACTCTACTATGCTCAGGGGCGTTACCATGAAGCGGAACCCCTGTATGTCCAGGCTTTGGATATTGCAGAACGGAAGTTAGGATCAAATCATCCTAATACTGTTACCTACCGTAATAATCTAGAAAGATTGCGGGATGATTTGTCACAGCGATCAGTATATATAGCACTTATAGGACTTGTGAGGTACAAATTTCTGGGTTTTAGGAAGCAGCGAAGACGGAAGAGGCAAGACGGAAGAGGGAAAAAATAATGTGTACCTCATGAGTCCTAGAAACGCTATACTTCGGTTGCTATAAATTATTAATTCTAAATTATTAATTCTAAATTATTAATTTAATTCAAGCTTATTTTCGGGAGGATATGATGCAAGAGTCAGTAGTTTATCAACGAATTATTCGCCAAGGATTAGAACAAGGAAAGCGCAATGAGGTTAAGTTAATTATCCGTCTACTAAACCGTCGATTAGGTCAGATAAATCCCCAATTACAAAATCAAATTGAGGAATTATCCTTTGACCAGTTGGAGGATTTAGGAGAAGCGTTGTTAGATTTTGAAACTGAGGTGGATTTGACCAATTGGTTGCACCAGTTTAGGGATAAGTAAAATTCCGTTAGGGGTGGCACTCAAAAGCAATGCCATGGGGAGCTGCTAGAGTGTGTAATGCAAAATTTAGAATGTAGAATTTAGAATGTAGAATTTAGAATTGGGAATTGGGAATTGGGAATTCAAAATAATTTAGAATGGGCAAAGGTATAATTTTTAATTCTTAATTCTTAATTCTTCATTCTTAATTCTTCATTCTTAATTCTTCATTCTTCATTCTTCATTCTAAATTCTACATTCTTCTGACCCCAATTAAGTAGACTTCAACAGCCATAGACTAAGTAAGCCCAGTCTGAATATCTCTTTCCCTAATGGTGCTTGATCTGAACAGATGTCATGCCTGTAGTCAGCTTGAATCTGTTCCTGAGTCAAAGCCCGACTGTAAATTCGTACACCAGCCAAAAGTCCGGAGTACTGATAGTCAAGATTGCCTTGAATATCACGGAATTGCCCCAGCCGTAGGGGTCTACCAGGGGAAGGCGCTATCGGGTTGTCAGTCTGATTGGGAATCCGACGGATGTTGCCGTTAAAGTCTCGAACTTCTTCGATGTGGCTTTGGATGCCATTAATGTAGGTCTGCATGATAAACCTACCGGGAGCCACTTCACCAAAGGTTGCAGCCATATGGGTCCATTGACCACCATGGACGATATCCTCACTGACTACACCACCACTGCCGCTAGTTTCGTCTGCTTCCTTCGGTAATCCTTGGGTGACATTGTTAGGGATGATAGTCAGAATCAGATTGCGATCGGTTTGTAGAGTACTCAGGAAAAGATACCAGGAAAATGCTTTGCATATGGGCTGTGGGCAGGCTCCAAAACCAACTTCTCCATCAGGGTAAGTACCCTGGGGAGGATCGGTAAAGGCTGGGTTTGCTTTGATGTAATCAACCTTAACCCAAGTTTCCACGGTCAGGTTAGCCAGATCTGGGAAATTGGGAACCTCAACGTATTGTGCAAAGGACATTTGCGGGGATTCGCCGCTATCTGATAAGCGTCTGAGAACGTTATAGTTCAGGGATGCTGAACCAACAAACCCTGGCGGGACATCCGCTGAGGGAGCCAGAGGATGGGCATCGGGATCGTGCTGGATCATACCGTCAAAGGTTCCAGGATTAGCTGTGTTCCTGATCACTCCGTTTTCAGTTGGAGTTTCAAATAAATACTCAGCTACCAAATCTGTGGGATCGGGGGTAAACATTTCTGTTTTTCTTCTGCTTAGACTTTGGAGAAAATTTGATGTTTTCCCTTTTGTTTCTACTCAAAACAATGGGCTAACAAATCTATTGTCTCGGCTCCCTTAGATAGTGACAGTACCCTTTGAGGGTACTATTTTGTCAAAAGTCCAATATTAGTAGCAGAATTAGCGATTGTTTCTAAAAAAACCTGAGACTATAGTGCAGGCAAGATTTCCCCACTGCAATAATTTTCGGAATTATAGTGGATTGCTATAGTATTCGTTGATGCTTTTGATGCGTTACCGTAGCAGCTCTTTGGTTAGCATCGCGTTTTTAATCCTAATAACGCCAGTAAGGACGACCTTTCCAAAATACCCCTAGGATTACTCCAATCAAAGAATTCATGGAAAACCCAACTAGCCCAGGAGGGATTGGAAGTTGGGACTTGAGCAATAGACCGACGATAAGGCACAACACTAAAGCCCAGAGACTAGAGGTATTCAGGAGTAGCTGGGACTGCCAACGTTCACAAATATAAACTCCTAACACCCCAACTCCTATAGTCGCAGCGAAAAACCAGATTATTACTAGGGGTCGAGAAAATAGTAGCACCGAGACGGGACGGAAAATTTCTGATTGAGTCAAGACCCATATCAACAGGTTCTCTAGAGCAACTACCAGCACAGTGGTGAAGGCAGCTACTTTCGACAGAGCTAGCCAAGGCTGTTGCTTAAAATTATGCCAAGGGTTATTCATGTTATGCTTCCTTTGACTTGGTTGAGGATTTTAAAAAAAGCGATGCAGCGCGGTCTTGGGGGTTTCCCCCATGAGCGACTGCATCAAGAAGTGTAGCGAGCTGGAAAACCTTGTCTGGGATTGTCTGATCATGAACTTGCCAATCGTCTATCACCAGCACTATGTCGCACCTCTGCCAGACGGGCATCGCTTTCCCATGCCTAAATTTGGGAAACTCTACCAACTACTGCTACAAGAAGACATTGCCACTCCTAAACAATTCCACACTCCAGACCTTCCCCCACTAGAGTGGCTCCACCTGGTTCACACTCCCGACTATGTTCAAGCTTACTGTGAAGGTACCCTTGAGCCGAAAGCTGTGCGACGCATTGGCTTACCCTGGAGTCCAGCTTTAGTCAAGCGTACCTGTACTGCCGTAGGTGGCACCATTCTTACGGCTAAACTAGCCCTAAGTCAAGGGTTAGCCTGCAATACTGCTGGTGGTACCCATCATGCTTTA
>NZ_JAAHGN010000928.1:0-3060 GCF_010672485.1 Moorena sp. SIO2C4
GTCCAGGGCGAGCCTGCTTATGACGCTTTATTGGCTCAACTAACCTACATTAACGATAATATTAACGACACTACCGTTCTTCCCTTTTCCGCTTTCCCCGCCTATTATGATGTCTCTACTGACCCCAGGAATTAAGGACATTTTCCACTTCCTGGATCACTTTCGCCTGTTTTTCTGGGGTCAAGGCATCATAACCGGGTTCAATCGCGCGAGCATTATCTTCCAGGGTAATGTCAGGATTTTGCTCTTTGTTGCTGAGAATCCAAGATTCCCGTTCAGTTATACATTCTGCTCGAAACTCTGTGGTTGTTAGTTCATAACCCCAGTCCCGGAACGCGCCTTCGGTATACTTCATAATATTCCCCTTATGTACCAAAGTCACCATCTGCTTAGGCTTAGGTAGCCTGAGGGCATGTTGGATGGCGCGGCGCACTAAACGCTGGGAGCCAGTTTTACTGA
This sequence comes from Moorena sp. SIO2C4, assembly GCF_010672485.1. Classification (NCBI taxonomy): domain Bacteria; kingdom Bacillati; phylum Cyanobacteriota; class Cyanophyceae; order Coleofasciculales; family Coleofasciculaceae; genus Moorena; species Moorena sp. SIO2C4. The sequence goes on from NZ_JAAHGN010000928.1 coordinate 460, forward strand.
TGGGTTTAATGCCAATACCAGCATCTAAGGGAATCTGTTTTTTGCCATGTTCTGGAGTCGCTGGGATTAGATCCTGATTGAGTAAAGTAATCAATTTTTCACCAACTTCGCTTCCTTTGGGCCATTCAATACCCAAGTAGATATCTTCTGTATTTTCCCGATAGACAATTACATCCAGTTTCTCTGGAGTTTTGTGGGGAGAGGGGGTTCCTGGGTAGTACTTACAGGGACGCACACAGGCGTAGAGGTCATTAATTTGCCGCAGGGCAACATTGAGAGAGCGCATACCACCACCCACAGGAGTTGTCAAGGGTCCTTTGATAGCAATGCCGTATTCTTTGATGGCATTTAGGGTGTCTTGGGGTAAATACTGATAAGTACCGTACTTTTCGCAAGCTTCGTCACCCGCATAGATTTTAAACCAGCTGATGCTGCGATCGGCACCATAGGCGCATTCGACCGCTGCATCAATTACCTTCTGGGCAGCTGGCCAGATATCGACGCCAGTACCATCTCCGCGAATAAACGGAATAATTGGGTTGTCAGGAACAATGGGTTGACCATCCTTGTAGGTAATGGCAGAACCAGTCTGGCAAGGGGAGATTTTCTCGTACATAAAGTAGTTTTAATGAATTTCAGATGGAAGTTGGCAATAGACCTATAGTCAGAAAACTACCAGATCTCCTGCATTGGGCTTGAGACATTAAGCTTTTTTGCTGATCAACCCCAGGTAGATGGTAGTTGAGGTAAAGTCTATCTATAGGGGGATGGCAAAAAATATACCCTAGTTAATCTTCTCATTAAGATGATTACTAATTGACAGGGCAAGAGTGACAGAAAGAGCAGGTAGTTGTTGAGCTTTCTTCCCGAAAATTCCCATTTCTGGGTATTAGCATAAGTGAACGTAGTTCAAGTTCAAAGCTTTGATGAAGTTATTACACCATGGCTCAACTGTTTGAAATCAGCCTTTATGCTGAAATAGGGGTTCTATAGCTTAAGTTCTCCTGTAATAGGAAGGTGTTCAACTGTTTTACAACAGTCAGCCAAGGCTGCTTTGTGCAGCGCCATCGCTCCTAAAAAATTGCTTGGGTGATGTGTCAATAGTTAGGGCTTCAACACCGAAACTTACAGTGTTATTAGCATAGATTCTGCCTATGGTCAATCGAATTACGATCAAAAGATATGGTGTATTGTTTGTCTGAGTGGGCCTTTCACAGACTTCCAGCCAGATGGCAGCAGCATCAATTCATGACCAATTGGCAGGAGTGTTTGTAGAAAAGGTGGCTCCAGAAAGAATATGAAAAAGATTTTAGTTGTTGACGATGATAAAACCCTGCTAACTCTTTTGAAGCGCTACCTGGAACATCGAGGATACCAGGTAGAACAAGTGTGTTCGGGAACTGAAGCCTTAGAAGCTTGTGTCAAAAATCCACCGGATTTGGTAGTTTCTGATGTGCTGATGCCGGAGATGGATGGTCTAGAGTTTTGCCGTCGTCTGAGAAACATTCCCAATGGTAGGCTGATGCCATTTATTTTTTTGTCTAGCAAAGCAGAATTAGAAGACCGTATTAATGGTCATTCTATGGGAGCAGATGATTATTTAACTAAACCAGTTGCTCCGAGAGAATTAGAGGCAAAAATAGAAGCACTGCTAGAGCGCTCGCACCGTATCCATGCTGAAATTGTCCGGTTGATGCAGCAAGCTACTGCTATAGCTCCTGGCCATTTAGCTAACCAATTATCAACCTCAGCATCTGCTGAGAATTCTAAAACTTTGGCTCAGGTAGGGGCAAAACCTAAACCTCTACCCTTGACACCAGCAGAAGAACGAGTATTTTGGCAAGTTATTCAGGGGTTAACCAACAAAGAAATAAGCGATCGCCTATTTATCAGCCCTCGTACTGTGCAGACTCACCTCAGTAGCATACTCCATAAGTTGAAACTACATAATCGTAGCCAATTGGTGCGCTTTGCCTATGAGCAGGGATACAAACGTCCCAAGGAGTAGACATGAAAGGAATTTTCCCTCAAACGGCGAAATCGGGTTTATTGGTCAATCTTCAATTGTGACGGAGCTGCCTTGTATTTATACTTCCCACAGAAATCAACTGAGCTTTTATTTAACTATCAGCTATCACCCATCTGCCAATTTCCTAACTGCTGACCTAGACAAGCTAACCCCTCACAGTTTAACTGATCAGCTTTCAACTTCTTCCGCAACCAGTGTCCGGTCTACCGGACGGTCGGTGGTGAGAGGTCAGATGAACTGAAGTAAAATCGCCGCCAAAATGGGTTATCGATTTTGAGCAAAAGTTTGAGCCTATGTGTACTAGGACTGCCCTTTTCCATGAACGGAAGATTCAACGAATTGCGGACAGGGTTTTCCGGAACTTCAGATAAGTCTTTTTTAGTATATAACTGGAACCGAAATCAGCTAAGGCACTTTTGCTTCGCTCAAACCGTTGACCCAGTAGGCAGTGTTAGCTAGCAATCGGAACATCGAAGCACTGGGGATCTCAGAGAATCCCCTCGGTTATAGAAAAAATATTCTGGTGTGGTGGAATCGTTAACTCGAATCGCGCTTGCTCCCCTTTTTCAAAA
>NZ_JAAHGN010000929.1:0-3054 GCF_010672485.1 Moorena sp. SIO2C4
CAAGCTAATCGATTTAGTTTAAATCGACTTGTCAAATCGTCACTAATTCATCAATTCAACTGAGCTCAAGTCTGGTTAATCACTTACCAAATAGTCCCTAATCTTCAGCTATCAGCTTAAGCGCTAAGCGCACGCTACGCGAACAGCTTAAGCGCTACGCGCACGCTTGGCCTTGGCCGTTGGCCACGCTATGCGAATGGCCACGCTCCGCGAACGCGAACAGCTTTCAGATATCAGCTTATGCGCTATGGGCACGCTACACTAACAGCCATTGGCTGTAGGCTCAAGCTACTTGAGGTGCTTTTGAATAAAATAACCATGATAGCTGACCGCTGTTCGCGTAGCGTGGCCTACGGCCAATCACTGACGGCTGACGGCTGACCGCTGACCGCTGAATGCTTACATTACCCGAGAAGGGATATGATGATTAGTCAACCAGACATGATGGTAGATGTTACTTGACGGTAACTTTAGCACCAGCCTCTTCCAGTTGCTTCTTAGCGTCTTCAGCCGCCTCTTTAGCAATGGCCTCTTTAATCGCTTTAGGAGCAGATTCCACCAACTCTTTGGCTTCTTTGAGACCCAAACCAGTGATTGCTCGCACCACCTTAAGTACAGCAATCTTCTTATCAGAGGGGAACTCTTCTAGAACCACATCAAATTCAGTTTTCTCTTCCTCTGGCTCAGCCTCAGCAGCTCCAGGAGCACCAGCCATAGCACCAGGCATCATCATCATACCGCCAGCAGGAGCAGCAGCGCTGACACCAAAAGCCTCTTCGATCTGCTTAACTAGCTCAGAAGCTTCTAGCAGAGTGAGAGATTTTAATTTTTCGAGAATTTCATCAGTTGTAGCAGACATTGATATAACTCCTTTTAGGTGAATTGTTTAATTTGTTGAGTGTTGTACTTAACTCTTGTAGTTGAGTGTTGTACAAATCTCAGAAAGGGGGAAAACCGAGTACTAGCTGTTGCCTTCTTCCTTGGCAGCAACCCCTTGGATGCATCGACCCAAAGAAGCTGGCACCTCGTTAATACTACGACCCAAGGAGGCTGGTACCTCATTAATACCGACAGCAAGTTTGGTAGCGATAGAATTAATCGCTCCAGCAACTTGCGCGATCAGTTCCTCCTTAGAAGGCAAGTCAGCAATTGCCTTAACTTGCTCTTCATTCAAGGCTTGACCTTGCATCACGCCGCCGCGAAATTCAGTCTTCTTGGCGGTTTTCTTAAACTCCTGGTAAGCTCTGATGGCACTACCAACATCGTCTTTGACCAGGAGAAAGGCTGAAGTACCACTGAGGAATTCTGTCATTGGCCGCCAGTTTTCGTCTTCTTCCACCGCAAGCCGCATGAAGGTGTTTTTGGTCACCTTGCAAATCGTGCCAGTGGGACGCAGACGATTCCGTAAATCGGTAATTTCAGCAACCGACAGCCCCTGGTAATCAATAACTACAGCCAACTGAGACTCACTCAAGGTTTGCTTGAGCTCCGCCACAATTGTCTTTTTTTCGTCAAGTGTTCTACCCATTTTGTTAAGTGTTAATTGGTTAATTGTTCATTGAAAATAAATAAAAATAAATAAAAATAAATATTATTTATTTTCAATTGACTCTCAACCAAGAATGATAAGTATTCAACCGTCGATGATCTCACTGATAACAAATAACCAAACTAAAACCCCGGAGACTTGGCCGGGGTTAAGGGTCGTATCATTACCGCTATAGAACTCACTGTAGGATCAGTGCCTGGGCAGATGATACATAGTACTTTAACCTCGGCAGGATATTAAGCTAGTTACTCCTGCTGTCTTCAGCGCAAGCCTTCTTCAATTTTCTAGTTTTTGAACTCTCCCCGCTTTGAAAAGACGGGGATTCTGAGCGGATGTCGTTGCGCGGTTTAAAACCGCGCTCCACTAAGCTCACGGTCTGATCTAGAAGTTAATCTAGTATATCGTTGCGGCAGATTCAAAACTGCCCTACCTCCCTGGCCGTAGGCCACGCTACGCGAACGGATTAACATAGAAGTTAACCTGTGGATTTACTTTTCATTTAAATAACTTTCGGAGTGGTTGTACCAAACAAATCAGGGCAATAAATCACTACTTTTTGCTGCATTACTTGCCTGTTCCATAGTCGTAGGATCAACCCCGTCTCTTACTGGCTGGAATCTCACCATACTAGCAAAAAATCAACGTAACCAACCTTATTCTTACTCGTAATTCTATTTTAACACGATAGCCGGGATTTATCCCGGCGCGATCCCTGGCCACCCAATAAATTAGTAGGTGGCTAACTCTCGCTCGTCAGTGTTCTGTTTTAAGCGGCACCCTCAAGCTTGAGTTCACGCAGAATAGCAATGTCCACTTCAATCGATGGACCCATGCTGGCAGACACATATAAAGTGCGCCAATACCGACCTTTTGCGCCAGATGGGCGATGGCGGTCGATAGTTTCCTGCAAAGCTTTGAGATTCACCAGTAAGTCTTCGGGGCTAAAGGATACCTTACCAAACATAACATGAACAATGCCAGTACGGTCAGCCCTAAATTCTAGTTTACCAGCTTTGAATTCTTGAATTGCCTGAGCTATGTCATTAGTAACTGTACCACCTTTAGGAGAAGGCATCAAGCCCCGTGGTCCGAGGAGACGACCTAATCTGGCTACTTTGGGCATCATGTCCGGCGTAGCAATTAGCCGGTCAAAATCCATCATCCCGTTTTGAATTTCTGCAATTAACTCCTCAGAACCGGCAATGTCTGCCCCTGAATTAGTAGCTTCCGAGACTTTTTCACCCCGAGCAATCACTGCTACTCGTATCGTCTGACCTGTTCCCTTCGGTAAAGCTACTGTAGTGCGCAGTTGCTGGTCAGTATACTTTGGGTCAATTCCTAAGCGAATATGGGCTTCAGCCGATTCCGAAAATTTGGCAGTGGCTGTTTCTTTGAGGAGTTTGAGAGCTTCTATGGGTTCATAAGGTCGCTCTTCAACCTTCTTTTTTAGTTCTTGTAATCGACGCGATGGTTTCTTGGGCATTTAGATCTCCTGGGGTACTTAG
>NZ_JAAHGN010000093.1:0-12056 GCF_010672485.1 Moorena sp. SIO2C4
CTTTATCATTTCTGAACTGAAATTTTGGATGCTGGTACCGAAGTGAATGACGAAGATAGATTTAATGCAGTAGGCGTTGGCCCAGTTCCTTTAATTGATTTTCAACCAAACACTGGTATCGATGAAAAAGGTGTGATCATCCAGCATCCTGGTTTTATTCCCGATGGCAATATTTTATCTCCAAAGGATGTGGAGAATGCTGTCCCTACTAGCTCCGCCGATTTTACAGTTCCAAACTATCCGATTGCGTTAATTAGCATCAGTGAAGTTGATGATACAACCAGTGAAGATGATGATATCTTGGGACAAGTTTTTGGTTCTGAAGATGATGATTTATTCAAGGTTGGGATAACTCCTGGCTTTGATGGAGATGGAGACTTCGTATTTGGTAGTTCTGGCGACGACATTTTTGATGTTACAAATGCCAGTGGTAACAACCTTCTGGAGGGCGGAAAAGACAACGACCTTTTCTTCCTTGGTCGAAATAACCGTATTATTGCTGGAGATGGAGATGATACAATATTTGTTAGTACCGGAAGTGGGAACGTTATTACTGGTGGACCTGGGACTGATTCCTTCTGGATTGCTATCAGTTCTTTGCCAGAGGGAGTTAACACCATCACCGACTTTGAATTAGAAGTGGATGTGCTAGGTATTGGCGATCTAGATTTAGAATTTAGCGATTTGAGTTTAACTCAAGATGGAACTAACACTGTAATTAGTACTGAAACTCAAGACTTAGCAATTCTACTAGGAGTTCAGTCAAATAGTTTGAGTGAAGCTAACTTTGTTTTTGTCTAAGTGGGTATTGTTAAGTTTCATCAAAAAAGATGCATCATGTTTTTCCTTACAGTCAGGTAACAAATAGTTGACCATAGGTTGGTTAAGGAGTTATAACTTCCGCTGTTCGGTAAGGGCAGGCTTATTGATTACAAAATACTGGACATAACACCATAAAAATTGCTGTCATAGCCTGCCCCTTTTTTGATTTTTTATGAATGTAAATACAGGGCTTTGTAGCTCCTAATTCTACAAATTAATCCTGAGAAAGTCTATTTAGATTTTAGATATTAGTAGTTCCGTATTTACCCAACAATATCTGTCTGATGGCATGTGGCATGTTTTTCAGTCTAATTGGGAACTTTCCCAGTCGGAAATAGCTCGGCAAAAGATGGCTGAATTTCTCCAAATTTGTATAATGAGGCTCCTATTCAGCTAAAATAGCCGGTTATAAGTTATACTTTTACTGAAGACAATCAAGATTTCTGGTTTGATGGTTATGGCTCTGAATTATGATTATTTTGATAGGGAAATAAAGGATAAAAATATTACTTAATGAATTTGAAAAAAAATAAAAGTTATGTACGTTGATATTCGCACACTACGCAAAGATGAACTAGTACTTGCCGATCAAGTTTTTCGAGAGGCTTTTAGTGCTTTAACAGAGCCTTATGGTTCGAGTAATTATGGAGCAGACATAACATACATGAACCGCTGGTTTAATAACCCAAATACTGCTTTTGGAGCTGAAGTTGATGGACAGCTAGTTGGAGTCAATTTTGCGATTAACTGGGGAAGCTTTGGACTTTTTGGACCCTTAGCAGTCCATCCAGATTTTTGGGGTCATAAAATCGCTCAACAATTAATTGAACCAGCGATGGAATGTCTAAAACAGTGGCAGATTGAGCAGTCAGGTTTTTTTACTCGTTCCAATAGCCCTAAGCATCTCTATTTATATCAGAAGTATGGATTCTACCCTCGATTTTTGACAGCAATTATGTCAAAAAAACCTATCAAAAAAACAAAAAAATTACAAGAATTTAGATATTCTAAAATTTCTGATAACCAACGTTTAGAGTGCCTTAAAGCCAGCCGTGAATTAGTTGCTTCTTTCCATGAGGGGCTAGATCTAGAGGTTGAAATTCGTGTTGTTGAAAAGCAAAATTTAGGGGAAACAATCTTTTTTTTCGATGAAAAAGGTCTAATGGGTTTTGCTATTTGCCACTATGGTAAAGACACCGAAGCTGGAAGCGAAACCTGTTATATCAAGTTTGGAGCGAGCCGTTTGGGAGAAAAAGCCGAACAAAATTTTAAGCAGTTATTAGAAGGTTGTGAAACATTAAGCTTACTAGAGGGGGCATCGCGCTTAGTTGGTGGCATCAACATGGCACGTCAAGAAGCCTACCAACAAATGCTAGCCTTTGGATTTAAAATTAACAGATTAGGTGTAGCTATGCACTATTTAAATAAACCGGCTTTTAACCGACCTGGTATTTATGTAATAGACGATTGGCGTTAGCAAATCTATATCTAAAAAGTTAATTACTTCAAAATTTTTTTACTATATAAGGAGACTAAAATGCTCAGATCTTTTGATAACGTTGAGTCCTTTAATCTAAAAACTACATACGATGTAGTTATTTGTGGTGGAGGTTTAGCTGGAATGACTCTAGCACGACAGTTAAAGCTAGAAATTTCGGACATCTCAATTTTAGTTATTGACAGATTAGCTAAACCTTTACCTATTTCAGCCTTTAAGGTTGGAGAGTCAACTGTTGAAATAGGTACTAACTACTTAACAGAAATTCTAGACCTAAAGGACTACTTTAATCAGCATCATCTGCAAAAACTCGGACTAAGATTTTTTCTAGGAAACTCACACAAAGCTTTAAATGATCGACCAGAAATTGGTGTAGCAAGCTTTAAATTATTTAACTCAAAATTCACCTATCATATGGATCGTGGGTTACTAGAAAATGATTTGCGAGAGTTTAATTTGGAAGCTGGCATAGACTTGCTAGAACATGGCTCGGTGCAAAGTATAAATCTGAATGATTCGAAAGATTGTCACTCTATTATCTGCAAGCAATTAGACACTAAAGAAATACATACATTTAAAGCTCGTTGGGTAGTAGATGCAATGGGTAGGCGTCGGTTTTTGCAAAAGAAATTGGGTTTAGAAAAATCAAATTTTCAAGATAGAAGTGCGGTCTGGTTTCGTATTAACGAACGTGTTGATGTGAGCGATCTAGTTCCTTTAATTAACTCACAATGGCATAATCGTGTTCCTAACAATATCCGTTATTACTCCGCTAATCATTTAGTAGGAGAAGGTTACTGGGTCTGGTTAATTCCTCTGCCCTCCGGATACACAAGTATTGGTATTGTTACTAGCGACACGGTTCATAATTTTAAGGAATACAGTACCTACGAAAAAGCCTGTAATTGGTTACAAAAATATGAACCAATCTTAGCCGAACAGATAAAAGACCGACAGCCTGCAGATTTCATGAAAATGCCAAAATATAGTTACTCATCAACTCAGGTTTTTTCTTTCAATCGTTGGACTTGTGTAGGAGAAGCAGGAGCCTTCCCCGATCCTTTGTATTCACCTGGAACAGATATGATTGCTTTGGGGAATACCTTAACGACCGAACTGATTAAACTTGACCTTAGTGGGAAGTTGAATCAAAAAATGGTAGACCACGCTAATCGATTTTACTTAAAGACTAATGACAATGTTACAACAAGTATCGGAGGCTCTTATCAGCTTTTGGGTAAAAGTCCTGTGTTATTTTTAATGCAGTATATTTGGAAGGCAATGTTTTCCTGGGCAACTGTAACACCACTGATTTTTAATTCCGTATTTTTAGACCCAGATAGAATGGAAAAATTTGATGGTGTTCTTGAGGAATTTTCATCCTTAGCACATCAGGTTGAGCAATTGTTTAAAGAGTGGTCAAACAAACCTACTCATAGACTTTCCTTTGAATTTATAGATTATTTAGGAATGTTGCCTTTTGTTAACCAATTTCGTTCAAACTTGTTTTTTAAAAAGACCGATCTACAGCTTATTGACGACTACATAGCCAATTTAAAAATACTTGAGGAACTGGCTCAAGTAATATTTTTGTTGGCACTAGAGGATACTATGCCCAATAAACTAACCATGTTTTCAGAGCCGGTTTGGTTAAACGCCTGGGCTATTAGCTTAGATGTGGACACCTGGGAAGGTAATGGTCTTTTTAAACCCAAATCACAACCCCGTGATTTACATAGAGTTATGAAACCTTTGAAAGATAATATTCAATTGATTTCAAATCAATCTGTTTCTAAGAGTAACCAAAAAATTTATGCTGTCAATACCGTTATGGCATAAAAAATCAGCGTAGATAAAAAAGGATTGCTAATATATAGCAATCCTAAATCATTTGTAAAATCGGCAAAATATAAAATCATTGCTGGGCAAGGGTTATAGCGATAGCTTTGGCCAAAAGGCCACGCTTCTGCTAAAAGCGATCGGCCACTATATTTCACGAATCAGATAGGATTGCTATAGCGTTTATGGAATAAGTGAGCTACACTTCACCTGCCTACTGCCTTCAAGGGAGAACATTCATAGCTCATTAATTTTAGAATTACTCTATCTCTTTTGGATTTGGCAGCATAGTTGCTTCAAGACAACTGTAGCTCAAAGGGCAGGACTAGCGCTCGCCCTTTGAATTGGCATGACCGCGCCACCTATCCCACATTAATTTGACGCACTAACATTTAATGCCGTATGGATCTAAACAGAATTAATTACATTCATAATCTAACTGAAACCCAGACTATATAAGCTTTTGCTGTAGCTTTATTATGTCAATGATTTTGTATTAAAACTAACCAATTAATCAATATATATAATACCATTTATTTTTAATATATTTGTATGTATCAGCGAAAAAAAACTAATATTTTCAAAAAAAATATCTATAAAAATATCTATAAAAATTTAAATGTTTATAGATATAAGCTTCAATTTAATCCACTTTTATTCTCCTTGTTTACTAGCTTATTCTGTGCTATCGCTACCTGGAGTATATGGTTATTTGCAGTTAGTCCTAGTCGAGTACTTTCTCTGTTTGAAGCTAACTGGGAGATAGCTTCAACTATGATTTTTGGGTCTATGGTTGCTGGTAGCACCAGTATGGGCGGAGGAGCAGTCGCCTTTCCGGTTTTGACCAAAGTGCTTCAATTATCTCCACACGATGCCAAGGTCTTTTCTTTAGCAATTCAAAGTGTTGGTATGAGTGCGGCGTCATTGACCATTATGGCAATGAGAACTAAGGTTGAATGGCGATTCATATTTTGGGCAAGCCTTGGAGGAATTCCAGGTATTTTTTTCAGCTCAAGTTTTTTGGCTTTCCTTTTGCCTTCAGAAGCTATTAAGATTTCTTTCACGATGATGATCAGCAGTTTTGCAGTTGTTTTGTTCGCTTCCAATCGAACTAAAATAAGACGAAATTTGGCTATCATTTTTTGGGGAAATAGGGAACGAGTTATTTCACTAATAACAGGACTGATAGGAGGAATTATCAGCGGATTAGTGGGTAGCGGTATGGACATTTTTTGTTTTTCGATAATGGTGTTATTGTTTGGATTATGTGAAAAAAATAGTACCCCAACTTCAGTCATTTTGATGGCTATTAATGCGATAGCAGGTTTGATAATTCATAAATATATTCTTAGGGATTTTGGAGAGCCAATAATTAATTATTGGCTGACGGCAGTTCCTGTAGTTGTAATTGGGGCTCCGACAGGGGCAATAATAGGGAGTTTATTGAAGCGCAAAACTATTGTTAGTATAGTTATAGGACTTATATTGATCGAGCTGGTAAGTTCTTTAATATTGATTCCTATCAGTGTTGTTTCGATCGGTTTTTCTGTGTTTGTCTTTGTTATGTTCTGTTCGATTTATTACTGGATGTACCAAAGTCTTGGTAACCAAGGCAGTTCCAATGAAAAAAATTAACCGCCATGAATGAAAATATGCTAACTTACAAGCTCAGACTAATACAAGCTTTGAAACCGGTGAAACTTTTGAAGGATACAATGGTAGTATCAAGATCTGGTGAGTATTTTATTTTGAACCAGGAACCGGTATTCTTTGCTTTGAAGGTAAAATTTGAAGGTAAAATTTGTAAAGGGTAATTTTAATGAAAACACTACTCCATATTGATGCTAGTGCGCGAACTAACAGATCTCTAAGTAGGGAATTGTCAGGTCGTTTTATAAAAGAATGGAAAACAAAACGTCCTAATGATTGCATTATTAGACGAGATGTCGGTATAAAACCACCTCCAGCAACAACGGAGGCTTGGATTGATGCTGCATTCACTGATGAAGCCAATCGCAGTTACGAACAACGTCAAGAACTAAAACTCTCCGATATTTTGATTAATGAATTAGTTCAATCTGACATTATCGTTATTGGCACTCCTATGTACAACTACGGAATGCCTGTCAGTTTAAAAGCCTGGATCGATCAAGTGATAAGAGTGAATAAAACATTTAGCTTTGATCTATCTCGTGGCGAGCATCCAATTAAACCAATTCAAAGTGGTAAAACTTTGGTAATTCTCAGTGCTAGTGGTGAAGGAGGCTTTTTATCCGAGCAGCAAAATGCTAATGATAACTATCTTCATCCACATATAATTAAGTGTTTTGAAATTCTTGGTGTTGATAATCACAATATTATCGCAATTGAATATCAAGAATTTGGGGATGATCGCCATAGTAAATCTCTAGAAGATGCACACAATGCTGTACCCAAACTAGTAGAAAATTTAACTACTTATATTCATGATGTATGAACAATCAAAAAGAGATTTTTGATCAGATTAATACCGGAGTTTAGACTCAATCTTTTCCAGGGGATACCCAACAACTAGTATAACAACAAGGGAAGCAGGTCAAAGTTGCCGAACATAAGCTGATGTGCATTTAAATTGGTTATTCCCCGTTATCTGATCCGAAGTTGCTCGTTCCCTTTGAGGAATTTAGGTATCCCAATCTCAATGCTTGACAGCTTATGAACTATAGCAGTCGAAGTAAAGCTTAAGACATATTTCTGCTCCGTTCGCTTAGCGTGGCCCACGGCCTCAGTCCCTACTCCAAAGCTCCCTTTAAACCAAAATACTCTGTCCCAAACTATACTTCGGTTGCTATATGTACTATCAGAGTAAGCTAAAATACCTGAGGGGGCTATAGCTTGAGTACAAATGCTCAGCATAAGTGACTTGCTCCTGCAACATTGTCTTGATGCTCGAATTTGTTACATTTATATCTTTGTTTGCCTCTGTGATGACCCTATTGATGAGTTTTGTTGCTATGACATACGCGGGCATTGCATAGTTTTATTTTTAGTACACCATTCCTTGGTCAGCAACGCCGTTTTAGCCGTGCTAATAGTTAATAGCTGTCGTTGCTTTCAAGGGGAGTCTGATTCTGGTTACTGAAAGCCTAAACTCCCCTAACGGGTGAGTTTAGGATGGTTACAAAAACACAATCTGAAGCTCTAACTCAAAACCAGGAAGCAAATGCGATCGCCTTTGGCGCGGCTTTGCCGATCGCAGTATATCTCCAGGAAACAGAGTCTCGACTAAGGTAAGCTTGGCAGTTTGTCGCCGATAAACCTCAAGTTTAGTGGTGCGCCAATCCACAATCCAGTATTCCCGAACCCCCCGCACTGAATAGAGTTTCAGTTTTACCTCTCGGTCACGACGCTCATTTTGAGTTCCTGGTGATAAAGACTCTATGATTAGGTCTGGCGCTTCAGTTAAATGGCCTGCTTCATCAAGCATCTGTGGCAAGCGATTCTTGTCGCAAACCCAGACAGCATCAGGTTCCACAGCATTTTCTTGGTCAAAAACAATACCTGGAACTAGGACAGCTTCACCATAGCCCTTATCACTTAAAGACCAGGAATCAAGGGCATTGTATAGTCTTCCCACCACCTTGTTGTGGTTCCAATGGCGGGATCTGGTCACAAACAGGTCTCCATCGATAACTTCATATCTATTACCGTCCTCTGGTAAAAGATCTAGGTCTGTAGTAGTGAATCGAATCTGATCAACGGTGGTTTCAGTCATGACTTCTTTTCAAGTTCACTCTTGTGATCAACTGCCAACTCTGACTAATGAATTGTGATAATTTTTGACTCTATATTCCCGACTCCCGACTCCCGAGTCCCGACTCCCGACTCCCTGTTCCCTTTCCTAAATAACAAAATTATTGGCAATCGTACCATAAATCGTCACAATTTAAAGGTAACCTAGTTCTAAGATATGGAATGGGGCGCGCTAAGGGTGGCAAAAATGTGCCTCATCAGGGTTAAAAAAATATAGTTATCATAATAGTTATTATAGTTATCTAATTATCTACTTATTGCTGGCTTCGTGCTCTGTTAAGTCTGACTAATTCTGACCAAATCTGACTACGTCCGGTTCCAGGTTCTTAGTCAAGAACTTTATATTATGGTTTATAACTCAAGAGGGAAACCAGATTACCCTGGTGATGGGTCATATGCTAAGAGACTTTCAACTGCAGCAACTGTGTTGGGTGAGGATATATGTTAAAAGAGCGTAGACAGCAATTTCGTTTATTGGCTGGAGCCATAGTGCTATTGGTATCAGTGTGCCTGGGAGCTGTATTCTTAGGTGTCACCGTAGCGAATCAACTAGAGGAAAGAGAGGAAAACAAGACTGCTAACCAAGGGTTAACGGAGTCAACAGGCAAATCCGCTGTAGCACGGCTGGTTTCCCTGCCACCTCAACAACGAGCAACTAACCTAGATGCCTTTGCCTCCGGTCCGAAGTCTCGGGAACAGTATCGCGCCCGTTATCTGTTGGCATCGGATTTAATTCAACAAAATCAGCCAGAACAAGCCCTAAAGCATCTCGAAGGGCTTGAGTCAGATTATCCGGTTTTAGCATCCCACGTTGCCCTCAAACGTGCTCAAGCTTACCAAGCCATGGGGGATAGGGAATCGGCTACAGGAGTTTGGCAAACTATCCTGAAAAAGTACCCCAACCAAGCAGTTGCAGCAGAAGCCCTTTATCATCTAGGCAAATCTAATCCCAAGTACTGGGACGATGCGATCGCAAAATATCCCAGCCATCCCCGTACTCTAGAAATTGTCCGACAGCGCCTCAAAAACAATCCCAACCAACTCCCATTACTATTAATCTTAGCCAAGCACACTCCTAAAGCCTTAGGAATGCAGGAGATCCGAGACCGGATCGTTGACAAGTACCCTGAGCAACTCACCCCCGAAGACTGGGAAATGATTGGCACTGGTTACTGGGAAACCTGGAAATATGGCAAAGCTGGTAAAGCCTACGCCCAAGCCCCCCGCACTCCCCGCAATCTCTACCGAGCAGGTCGAGGACTTCATTTAGATACCAAAGCCAGCAAAGGCAAAATCTTTTATGAACAGTTAATCAGCGCCTATCCCAATGCCAAAGAAACCGGATTAGCCTTAAGGCGTCTTGCCAGTATCTCTAAGCGAACAGAAGCCTTAGCTTATCTGGATCAAGTCATCCAGAATTATCCCGATGAAGCTCCTCAAGCCTTGCTCGACAAAGCCAAAATCCTAGAAAAGCTCAACAGCAAAGTGTCTGCTGGCCAAGCTCGTAAGTCGGTACTAACCCAATATGCTAGTTCTGATGCTGCGGCTAATTATCGTTGGCAAATGGCTCAAAAAAAAGCAGCAAAAGGCCAGCTACAAGAAGCATGGCAATGGGCGCAACCGATTACCACCAACAATCCTGATAGTGACATCGCTGCCCAAGCTGGCTTCTGGGTAGGTCGATGGGCAAGTCAGCTCGGGCGTCCTAATGATGCCAAAGCTGCCTTTGAACATGTACTAGCTCGTTATCCAGAATCCTACTATGCATGGCGGTCGGCCAACTATTTAGGCTGGAATGTAGGGGACTTCACCTCCGTGCGCTACTTAATGCCCAAAGTTGTCAGACCCCAAGCTAGACCCTTACTAAAAGACGGTTCTGGAACCCTAAAAGAACTGTACCAACTTGGTCAAGATCAGGATGCTTGGGCTCTGTGGCAAGTGGAATTAGGAAACCGCAAGGAACTCAGTGTCTCGGAGCAATTTACTGATGGTGTATTGCGCCTAGGGATTGGGGATAATCTCAAAGGCATTAACCAAGTCTGGAGCCTAAAACGACGAGAGACTCCCCAAGAAAAAGCCGAATGGGCAGCACTGCGTGACGAACCAAAATACTGGCATGCTCTATTTCCCTTCCCTTTCCAAAATTCAATTCTTAACTGGTCTGGTCAACGGCAGCTTAATCCCTTACTAGTAACTGCCTTAATTCGCCAAGAGTCTAGATTTGAACCAGAAATCCGTTCCGTTGCTGGTGCCATGGGTTTAATGCAAGTGATGCCAGGAACAGGTAGTTGGGTTGCCCAAAAAATCCAGTTGAAACAATACAATCTTAAAAATCCTGATGACAACATTAAATTGGGGACATGGTATCTCAGCTTTACCCACCAACAGAACAGTAACAACTCTTTATTAGCCGTTGCCAGTTACAATGCTGGTCCCGGTAATGTCTCCAAATGGGTGAATAGATACGGTTTTAGTGACCCCGACGCCTTTATTGAAAAAATCCCCTTTCGAGAAACCAAAGGTTACGTGAAAACAGTGTTTGGTAATTATTGGAATTATTTGCGACTCTATAATCCTGATATTTCCCGGATGGTAGAAGCTCACGCTGCTAATAAATCCGTAGCATCATCTAATTAATTCTAGGGAGTCGGGAGCGGTGCGACCCGTGGCGAATTTAATTCGACGACTGTAAGCGCACCGAGGGAGTCGGGAGTCGGGAGTGATTGTAAGCTATCAGCTAATGCGCTACGCGCACGCGATCGCGTTCAGCTATCAGCTTAAGCGCTACGCGCACGCGATCGCGTTCAGCCATTAGCCCTAGGCCAAGCTACACCGAACAGCTTTTGAATAAAATAAACTGACGGCTGACTACTGACGGCTGACCGCTGACAGCTAAATGTTTACATCCACAAAACCTGAAACTATGAATACTACTGAAACAATTAAACCCGTTTTGAACAGTTCTTTAATAATGAACTAGTCCCCAAAGCAGCTAATCCTAATAAACCTAAAATTGATGTGGTTTCAGGAACAGGGGCGGGCTGAAGATCAAGACCTTGGCTAGCTGGTTGAAATAGACTGGTTACGTCTATACCATTAGCATCAATTGCCGAGGTAACGGTAACTACTAAGTCAGGCAATCCATCATTCTTAAACCCAGGCAGTACTTGGTCAGTTGTCCCAACTATCTCTAGGATAGAGTCTGGAGAAACTCCAATTGAATCACTACGTTGAAAAAGTGCTGTAGATATCCCCAAGGGTGGGTTTTCTACTGGGCTGAATGTAAACTCTGAAAAGGCAGCTTGATCTGCATCTGTCCTAAATCCTTCTAGAGTAACAAGCTCAGTAGAATCTTGTTGTACAAGAATGTCTAATGATTGTAAATTAGCGGTGAGACCGCTAGTATCTAACACGAAAGAGAAATCAATGGTGTCATCAACATTGACTTGAAGGTCATTGATGGCATCCTTGTCTAATTGTGACCCAGTCGGACTGAATGATACGGAGGCTCCATAAGCTGGAGTAACTGCGATCGCTCCCAGGAGTACTAAAGAAGCACTAATGTCAGTTAATTTCATCAGGATTGACCTAAAAAACTACTATCAATAGTTAATCAAACATTCCTGGATTTGATTTTGAAGAGTCAGTAAAGTTAGCTAAAAGATTAAATGATGAAAGTAAAAACTAATGATGAAAGAAAAAACTTAAGCATTCAGCCGTCAGCTGTCAGCTGTCAGCCTAATGCTTAAAATAAACCTCAGGAGAATTTAAAGGTGCGCTTTCCGCATCTAATTATTAAATTCGCCACGGGTCGCACCTAATAGTTCGAGATGAATCAGAGTTGAAAGTCTGAGGAAAATCCCATCTAACCATATGCCCTACGCACAGGCTAAGCGAACAGTAGTTAGGGGTCAGCCGTTGGCCATAGGCCTTTGGCTGATAGCTGAGGGCTGATAGCTGAGGGCTGATAGCTGAGGGCTGACGGCTGAACGCGATCGCGTGCGCGTAGCGCATATGCTTACGTTTATGCTTCAACCTCCAACAATCCCTGTAAAGCCTCTTTCATCTCATCCTGACTAGTGGTGGCTGTACCAAACTGGCGCAC
>NZ_JAAHGN010000930.1:0-3054 GCF_010672485.1 Moorena sp. SIO2C4
AAACGCTACAGTAGCATAGTGTCCCACATCAACAGCGAGAAGATCCAACATGCTGGAGTTGTATCAATTTGAACTGTCCCAATACTCAGAGAAAGTACGACTGATTCTGGATTACAAAGAGCTGGACTATCGCAAAATTGAGGTAACCCCAGGAGTAGGACAGTTAGAACTATTCCAACTGTCTGGTCAAAGTAAGGTACCAGTGCTAAAAGATGGGGATACCGTGATTAGTGATTCTACTGCGATCGCAATGTATTTGGATCGCAAGTATCCCGACAAACCCATCATCCCCACCGATCCCAAAGAACGAGGACTGTGTTTACTGATCGAAGAATGGGCAGATGAATCCATTGGTACCAAAAGCCGGAAAGTGGTCTATGGCGCATTGAGCCAAAATCCCGACTTCCGCAAATCGGTCCTACCGAACCAAACCCCGGATTTGCTCAAAACAGTAGTTGGTTCGGTACCCTCGGAATTTTTAGATATTCTAGGGTTTGGTGTCGGTTGTGGCACTGATGCCGTCAAGGAAGCCAAAGATGGTCTCAAGCAAGACCTAGAAGCCTTGAGTCTGTTACTCCTGGATAGTCCTTATCTAGTCAGCAACTCCCCTTGCTTAGCAGATTTTGCCGTAGCCGGTTTAAGTCTGCTCCTGAAATTCCCCGATGGGAATTATCTCGATATCCCCCAGCAATATCAAGGTAAAGGCATTCCTGGCTTGGCCGATAGTAACCTCTACGAAACCTTTTTCGCTTGGCGCGATCGCATCTATGCTGATTATCGCAAACCTTTAGTTTCCGATAGTCCTAGTGATTCTCAACCCACATCAATTGAGATCGACTAATAATAATTGACTCTAAGGGGTCAGCGGTCAGCCGTCAGCGGTCAGCGGTCAGCGGTCAGCCGTCAGCCGTCAGCTGTTCGCGTAGCGTGCGCGTAGCGCTTAAGCTGATAGCACCTCAACTAGCTTGTGTGGCACAGGCTTCTAGCCTGTGACCCATCCCATCAGCTGATAACTGATAGCTGATAGCTGATAGCTGATAGCTGATAACTGATAGCTGATAGCTGATAGCTGATAGCTGATAGCTGATAGCTGATAGCTGATAGCTGATAGCTGATAGCTGATAGCTGATAGCCTACTCCCTACTCCCTACTTCCAATCACCCAAATGATTTAGCATTGCTATAGTCCTGGAATTATGGTAATGGATTTAAGTCAACCTTTAGGTTCAGTTATTCAAGGCTCTTTGTCTGCTGGATTGGAAGTGCGATTACACCCCGATGTCTCCGTAGAAGATATGCGGGTGGGGAAATTTCTGGTGGTCCAGGGAATGCGATCGCGTTTCTTCTGTATGCTCACCGATGTGTCTTTGGGAACCTCCAGTCAGCGGATTCTGGTTAATCCTCCTAATCCCAATGATGATTTTCTACGGGATGTACTCGCAGGTAGTGGCACCTACGGTACGATTAATCTAACCCCGATGCTAATGTTTACGCCACAAAAGTCCCAGTCACAACAGCCAGTGGAACTAAATGGAAAAAGTCCCTTAGGCTCCTTTCAAGCTCAAAGTAGCGAAGAGATGGAATTGTTACCAGTAAAAACAATTCCCAGCCACTTTTCTCAAGTATACGATGCTAGTGAACGGGATTTTCGGGCAGTCTTTGGCTGGGAAGATGACCCCCATCGCCGGAATTTTTCCATTGGTCAACCCCTTGACATGGAAGTCCCCATATGCATCGACTTAGATCGGTTTGTGGAACGGAGTAACGGGATTTTTGGTAAGTCTGGCACCGGTAAATCCTTTCTAACTCGACTACTGCTATCTGGGATTATCCGTAGGCAAGCAGCAGTAAATTTAATTTTTGATATGCACTCGGAATATGGCTGGGAAGCCGTATCGGAAGGGAAACAATTTAGTACAGTCAAAGGGTTGCGCCAGCTTTTTCCATCCCAGGTACAAGTTTTATACCCTCGACCCAGAATCCACCAGACGACGAGGGATTCGGGATGCCCAAGAGCTTTATCTAAGTTATGACCAAATTGAAGTAGAAGATATCAACCTAGTCCGAGGAGAGTTAAATCTTTCTGAAGCTAGTCTAGAAAATGCCATTATTTTACGCAATGAATTTGGCAAATCCTGGATTGTGCAACTGCTGTCTATGACCAATGAAGAAATCCAGGAATTTTGCGAAGTCAAACGAGGCAACAAGTCTTCAATTATGGCATTACAGCGCAAATTAAGCCGATTCGATGAATTGAAGTATATCCGCAGTGCTTGTCCCCATAATTATGTCAATCGAATTTTAGAATCTCTCGATGCCGGGAAGCATGTTGTGGTAGAATTCGGTTCCCAATCCAATATGCTTTCCTATATGTTAGCAACTAATTTAATTACCCGTCGTATTCATAACAGTTATGTCAGAAAAGCTGAAATATTTTTGCAGTCGAAAAATGCCAGCGATCGCCCCCGTCCCCTAGTAATTACCATTGAAGAAGCCCACCGTTTCCTAGATCCAGCCACAGTACGTCAAACAATTTTTGGGATTATTGCCCGTGAAATGCGCAAGTATTTTGTGACCTTGTTAGTCGTAGACCAGCGTCCTTCTGGCATTGATAACGAAGTCATGTCTCAAATTGGAACTAGGATTACTTGTTTACTAAATGATGATAAAGATATTGAAGCAATTTTTACTGGGGTGTCTGGTGGCCAAAGTTTGCGTTCGGTATTAGCCAAGCTCGATTCTAAGCAACAAGCCTTGATTTTAGGACATGCGGTACCAATGCCAGTCGTAGTCAAGACCCGTGCTTACGATCAGCAATTTTATCGGGAAATTGGGGAGCTAGATTGGCAAGAAGTGTCCGATCAAGAGGTATTTTTAGCCGCCCAATCAGCTAGGGAAGATATAGGGTTTTGAAGTAGGCTATCAGCAGTCAGCAGTCAGCGGTCAGCTTAAGCGCTACGCGCACGCGTGCGCGTTCAGTGGTCAGCCGTCAGTGGTCAGTGGTCAGTGCTCAGTGGCCACTCAAGTAGTGTGGCACAGGCTTCTAGCCTGTGAA
>NZ_JAAHGN010000931.1:0-3050 GCF_010672485.1 Moorena sp. SIO2C4
GAAGAACGGGGATTCTTGGATCTACGACTCGTCTTGCTATCCCTTGCCGGAACCAGGAAAAGTAGAGGACAAATCTCCCCGAGCGTTTAGATCATGGATCCAGGTTTCGGTGTGCCCCACCGTACCTTTTTATATGGATAGACAGATACTTTTTATTATCTAATTTTTCATAGACGTTATAGTCGTTAGACCAAATTACGCAATACGTATCTAATACATATTTTTTACGTTGTCTACTTATGATTAGATCATACCTATCTAAAGAAAAGTTTATTACTTATACTCTTATTATAGCACACAAAAGGAAAAGCCGTCCTAGAAGGACGGGGCTTTAGACCCAAAGTTTTTGGTAAAAACCATCTGGGTGACTTAGATAAGTATCTACCCACTAACCACGGTTTCGATGAGTTCTATGGCAACCTCTATCACCTCAATGCTGAAGAGGAACCAGAAAACGAAGACTATCCTCCTCTAGGTGAGTATCCAGTATTCGACGCCAACTTTCGGCCACGGGGCGTAATCCATAGCTATGCCTCCGATGCAGACGATTCAATAACATGCGAAGAGGGTGCAACAAACGTAACAGATGAAGATAGTGAAGGTCAACTAGTGTGCAACACAGGTCCGCTAACTAAAAAGCGGATGGAAACAGTGGACGAAGAGTTCCTAGATAGTGCACTAGATTTCATCTCTGAGGCCCACGATAAAAGTCAGCCGTTTTTTGTATGGTTTAACGCCACCCGTATGCACGTCTTTACCCACCTTAAAGACGAATCTGTAGGGGTTACCGGACAGGGAATCTATGCAGACGGTATGGTGGAACACGATGGTCATGTCGGGGTACTTCTCGATAAGCTTGAAGAATTGGGCATTGACGATAACACTATTGTGCTCTACACCACTGACAACGGTGCAGAATTATTTACCTGGCCTGACGGCGGCATAAGTCCTTTCCGTAACGAAAAAGTAACTAACTGGGAAGGTGGTTTCCGCGTGCCCGCTATGATCAAATGGCCTGGTCATATCCAACCGGGTTTGGTTTCCAGCGAAATCATGTCTCTCCAAGATATGTTGCCCACCCTCATGGCTGCAGTTGGTGTGGACGATATCAAGGAGCAGCTACTTACAAATGGTTACGGCACTGATGAGGACGGTAACCCTATCCTCATTCATCTAGACGGCTATAACTTCTTACCCTATCTATCAAGTCTAGGTACTGAAGACGAACTTCCTGAAGGGCCTCGTGAAGAGTTCTACTATTTCACTGATGATGCTTACCCATCGGCACTCCGGTTTAAAGATTGGAAGATAATTTTTGCCGAACAGCGAGCTCTAGGTTTTGATACTTGGGAGGAACCCTATGTCAATTTGAGGGTTCCCATGATCCTTAATCTGCGTCGCGATCCCTTTGAGAGAGCTCCCTTCGAGTCTAACTATTACGTAGACTGGCGCTTCCGACGCACTTACTTGCTAGGTCCGGCCACAGCATATATGGCTCAATTCCTGGATACCTTCAGGGAATTTCCACCTAGTCAACGTCCTGCATCTTTTAGCATCAATCAAGTTGTGGAGGAGCTAATAGAAGACCTCAAGAATAAGGCATTGGATTAAGCTGCTCAGTAGGGTATATAGCAGAAGTCAGAAGTCAGAAGTCAGAAGTCAGAAGTTAAACTCTTGCCAAACTGTAGTTTGAGACTTTTGTCATGTCCTAATTACCCTGGCGACTGCTATAGCACTAAGTCTTTACTGGCTAAGTGCCACCCCTAGCTGGACAATCAAGGCGTCACTTGATGGCAAATCTGCCCATCAGTGACGCCTGCCAACCAGCCTTGACCATAACTACTTGGCAATAGTTTGTATCCAAAAGATCAGTTGGCTACCTAAAAATAGCCTTAATTGGCAAAAAGCTGCTCAGCAATTACACTACAGAAGTCTTAGCTCATGAAAAAAAGAAAGTTTTTAGTTTTCCTATCGATTCTTTTATCAGTCTTTTGCATAGGAGGGTTTGTCGGATGTCCTTCTGGCAATGCCGATTATGACCCCTTACTGTCTTGGAATGAGGGTGGGACTAAGCAAGGGATTGTTAACTTTGTGGAAGACGTTACCAATCCCAGCAGTGATAACTACGTTCCTCCTAGCGATCGCATCGCCACCTTTGATAATGATGGAACCCTGTGGACTGAAAAACCAGAATATATTCAGGAGTCATTTATCAAATATAGGCTAACTAATGCCTTGCCAGCTCTTCAAAAACTTCCTTCTTTAACTGAAAAGGATGTCATGGTAAAAGATCTCATCCTAGAATATATTCAACCGGAGCCATTAACACCGGAAGAGTATAAACAGAAAGCTAGGGACTTTCTGGATAACTCTTTGCACCCATACCTGGGAGTGCCATACATCGAGCTGACTTATCAGCCCATGGTTGAACTGGTCAATTATCTCCAAAGTAATGATTTCAAGGTCTATATTTGCTCTGGGGGAGGACTTGATTTTATTCGCTCTTTTGCCGAAGATGCCTATGGTATTCCCCCTGAAAACGTGATTGGTAGTACCGTCCAAACAGAATATATCGCCCAAGGCGATGGATCTTATCTCTTGGTTAGGAAGCCAGAACTGGTGCAACCCATTAACGATGGACTAGGTAAACCAGTGGGAATTGAACGCTACATTGGTAAAAAACCAATTATGGCAGTTGGTAATTCCAGTGGTGATTTACCAATGCTTGACTACACTGATGATAACCAAGGTCCAGCTTTAATGATGCTGCTTCACCATGATGATCCCCGCGAATGTCCCTATGCTGCTGACGAACCTGACATTGACTGTCCATACGATAAAAAGTCCGAGTCTAATTTTAATGTTTTTGATGTGGCCAATGAGCGTGGTTGGACAGTTATCAGTATGAAAGACGATTTCGTAACAGTTTATGGAGACATAACTCAATCGATAACTCCATCGATAACTCCATCGATAACTCCATTGGATAATGTATCTGGATCTGAACAAGCATCTGGAGATGAGAACCAATTTGGATATCGAAGAAGAGC
>NZ_JAAHGN010000932.1:0-3048 GCF_010672485.1 Moorena sp. SIO2C4
TCTGATAAGGATCAATAATTTCTAAATCTTGGATGAGAGGTTGATTGTGATAGACAAGAGCATTGAGGAAGCTAATCAGAATCGGCTTACTTTCCTGGGAGGCAAAGATTTTTTTAAAGGCAAAGTCGGTTTTGGGGCTGATGAATTTCATGGCTGATATTGGGCTGAGGGTGCCTTTACTAAAACAAGTAGTAGACTACAACTATAGCAATTCTAAGACTTGTGAGGTACAAATATCTAGGTTTTAGGGAGCAGGGAGCAGCGATGCAGCGCGGTCTTGGGGGTTTCCCCCATGAGCGACTGCATCAAGACGGGAGCAGGGAAGAGGGAAGAGGGAAGAGGGAAAAAAATCCTGTTGAGCTTACACTCCCCATCTCCCCACCCTTCCCACACTTACTTTCTTTTTGGCAACTATGATATCGACCCTACTCCTCCTCTTCTTCTTCCCTGAGCCAACGCCAAATCAACACGCAAAGATTCAACACTATGATTAGGTTTGCATCAAGGAATAAAGCTAGTAACTCCACAACGAACTCTATTAATAGCCAACGTTTTCGGTTGCGATTAGTCTTCTTGGTCATAGTCATTATTTTCAAGTGAAATGGTTAGTAAGCATTCAGCCGTCAGCCGTCAGCCTTGGCCAAACACGCTACGCGAATGGCTGATAGCTGATAGCTGATAGCTTAAAATGCTTCTGACTTCTAGCCTATTGACTAAAAAAATAGGTGTATAGGAGTTTGATATAAAAAACTTTGATGGTATTTACTGGAAAATATACCTAAATAAAAATAGGTATTATAACTATGAAGTAATAAACTAAAATATCCTAAAATAAAAACAAATAAAAATTGCTGTTAACCTAACACAAATCGAAATCTACATGGCAGAATTTAGTTAAGCATTCAGCGCATAGCGCATCAGCTATCAGCTAATGCGCTATGCGCACGCTACGCGAACAGCTTATGGGAGTTAAGTATCACAGGCTGGAAGCCTGTTCTACCTCTTGCCTCTTGCCTCTTGCCTCTTGCCTACTCCCTACTCCCTGCTGCCTGCTGCCTGCTCCCTTTCTTATGATAAATACCATGAACAACCAACAATCTCAACAACAACAGTTCATTGAATACATCGCTGACCAGATTTTCCCGATATCGAAAAGATCCGAAACCCAAAAACTATGCTTTCTACTGCGTTTTAGTCCTGAAAACTGGCAAGAAGAGAATGTGGACATTGCTCGCAAAATGGACGAAAAACTGGGAGGGTTTAATGAACAAAGTATTAATGCTACCCTGGCCGAAGTATTGAAAAAGCTGAAAAAGCAGTTTGGGGAGGAAATGAATAAAAATGGGGTAAATTGGGAGAATAAACGAGGAAGACCAGCGGATGACAAACAATCTCCTTGGCGAATTGCTTATGGCTGGTTATGGGATCATAAATTCCCTTACTGGCAAATGGATGGGCTTTGGCAAACCCTGATTAAAAAAGCGGCATCTCCTTCCCATTGGCTTCGTTTTACTCCAGATTCTATTAAAGGCATGGTTGGACCTACAAGGAAGAAGCATGAAATTGTTGTAGACGTTCCTTAGTATATGCATGTGGAGCTAAATTGTAACCAAAAGCATCTGTTGTTACTAAATCGCGGTATAGATAACAAGGATGTAGTTACCAACTATGTAGTCTGTCCTTCCCAAGCTTTTGCTCCAGATAATCGACTCACACAAAAGAAAATGCTGATGCCTCAGTCAGGGGCAATGTGTGAAGAGATAACATTTGATACGGTAGGGCAAGAGGAGTTTCTGGCTATTGTCTTAGAAGATTCCTTAGATTTTCCTTGGTTAACTCCTAATCAAGAAGAACCAGTTCCGATTTGGAATCCGGAACGGCTTAAGGAATTGTGGGCAAGGTTGGCAGGAGATAGCAATAATTGGCAAGCATTTTATCGCTCATTCCAGGTAGTAAAAGCATCTGCTTAGAATTAGGTAACAGGAAACACAGTAGACTAATATGGACAAACAACAATTTCAAGAGTATGGCAACTTCTTAATGTCCATCTTACGGGCAGTTGAAACTGACCATCGCCCTCAGTCAGTTTACCCCCTACTCCAAAAGAATCTCGACAAGCTAGATAAAAATTTAGAGCAGATATTGCAATCTTGGGCAAGGGAAACCCTCCCTCAACTTCAGCCAAAATTAGCTGAAGATGTTGCTAGAGTTATTCTCGAGTTCGGCATTTTGATTCAACAGTTTACTCTGGGCGACATAGCCAGTAACCTAGAAATTGCCATTGCTAGTTATCAAGTCATTGATATAGTTTTTACCTTGGAGGCATTTCCCCAAGATTGGGCAATGATTCAAACCAATCTCGGCGGTGCCTACTGTGAGAGAATAAAAGGGAAGAGAGCAGATAATATTGAACAAGCGATTGCTCATTGTATAAATGCCCTAAAAATCTTTACCAAGTCAGCATTTCCCCAACATTGGGCAATGACTCAAAACAATCTCGGCAATGCCTACGTCGACAGAATCAAAGGAGATAGAGCCGATAATATCGAAGAAGCAATCAGTGCTTATAAAGATGCCCTAAAAATCCGTACCAAGTCGGCATTTCCTAAACAATGGGCAAGGACTCAATCCAATCTCGGCAATGCCTACTTCAACAGAATCAAAGGAGATAGAGCCGATAACCTCGAACAAGCAAGTTTGCATTTAAACAATGCCCTAAAAGTTTATGAGAAAATGAATTTATTTGAACGATATAAAATCCAAACTATTATCGGCAATGTTCATTCAATAAAAAATAAATTGTATCAAAAATTATATCAATCCGATCATCATAAATTAGATAATTTAAAAAAAGCAATCTGTGCTTATAAAAATGCCCTAGAAATCTGTACCAAGTCCACATGTCCCCAACATTGGGCAGGGATTCAACAAAATCTCGGCAATACCTACCGTAACGGAATAGAAGGGGAGAGAGCTGATAATATTGAACAAGCCATCGCTCATTATGAAAATGCTCTACAAATCTATACTAAGTTCGCATTTCCACAA
>NZ_JAAHGN010000933.1:0-3045 GCF_010672485.1 Moorena sp. SIO2C4
AGTGAATGCCTCCGAAAAGGTTCAAGTGATTGGTACTGATGCCGATGGTCGGTTACCCAGCGGCTTGTTTACTCAAGCTCAAGGAACAGGAAATGCAGGAGAGTTGAAGAGGAACAAAACTTTCAAAGTCCCCCAAAGTTGGGGGATTTAGGGGGCATTCCCATCAGCAACGCCCAGCCAGAGAATTTTAGTAAAACTCCGATGGTCATGATTATTGACCAGTTTGAAGAGTGCTTCACTATGATTCAACCTGACCAACGCCAGGAATTCTTTAACGGTTTAATTGAATTAATCGAGAATACAGACAATTTAATTGTTTTAATTGCCATGCGCTCTGACTTTCGGGGGCGGTTGCGAGAGTATCCTAAATTAGTAGAGAAGATTAATAGACCATTAATTAATGTTGACCACTTGAACCATGAGGAAATTGAAGAAGCGATCGCACTACCGGCGGAATTAGTAGGATTAGGGATTGAGGGGAGATTAAAACAGCAACTGATTAACGATGTCGAAGATTATCCAGGTAGCCTTCCCCTGCTCCAATATACTCTGACGGAATTATGGAAACAGTCAAGACAGCAGCAGGAAACGTTTTTACGGTTAGAAACCTATCAACAGTTAGGGGGAATTGAGGGAACTCTGGAAAAGAAGGCAAATCAGGTATTTGATAGTCTCTCCCAGGTAGAACAAACTGTGGCTAGGCGTTTGTTGTTGGAATTAACTCAAGTGGGAGAGACTCTCGATACCCGTAGACGAGTACGCCTGGGGGAGTTAGTCAATTCTCATCACAGTTTAGAACTGCTCGATGCTGTTAGCCAGACCTTAGCCAGTTCAGACAACCGCTTGATTACTAGAAGTCATCAAGAAAATTCCCAGGATGTGGTTTTGGATGTGGTACATGAAGCCTTGATTCGCCACTGGGGAAGGTTGCTGGAGTGGAAGCAGACTTACACAGAGGGGATGGTGGTGGAACGCAAGCTGGAAGCGGCGGCGCTTGAATGGCAAGAGAAGGGAAAGAAGCGTGATGATGCCGGTTTACTGTTGCTTGGGGGGAGGTTAATAGAAGCCCAGGAGTATTTAAGAAAGTATGGTGAATTGGGGATGTTGAATGGGCTGGCGGAGGAGTATATTGAGGTCAGCCGTCACAAGCACAAGCAAATGACCCGTAACCGCTGGTTAGGGGTGGCAGGGTTTATTGCTGTGTTGGTATTGGGGACAGTTGTTTCAACGGTTTTTGGATTGGAGTCTAGTAAACAGGCGAGAAAGGCAGAAGAAAGTGAAATTAAAGCCCTGAGTCAATCTTCAGAACTCTTGTTTAGCTCAAAGCAACCCTTTGATGCTCTAAAAGAGAGTTTAAGGCCAGTAGGAAAACTCCAAAAGACAAAAAGGGTAAAAGGTGATACTAGAATACAAGTGATCGCTAAGTTGCAGCAATCTCTCTATGGCGTCAACCAGTATAATAGCCTGGATAAACATACTGATACTGTCACTAGCGTGGCCTTTAGCCGAGATGGCATGACTATCGCTTCTGCTAGTTGGGACAACACCGTGAAACTATGGAATCTACAAGGCAAACACCTGCACACCCTCACTGGACATAGGGAACCTGTCACTAGCGTCACCTTTAGCCCAGATGGCATGACTATCGCTTCTGCTAGTTTGGACAAGACGGTGAAACTATGGAATCTACAAGGCAAACACCTGCACACCCTCACTGGACATAGCGAACCTGTCAATAGCCTCGTCTTTAGCCCAGATGGCATGACTATCGCTTCTGCTAGTTTTGACAACACCGTGAAACTGTGGAATCTCAAAGGCAAACCCCTGCACACCCTCACTGGACATAGCGAACCTGTCACTAGCGTGGCCTTTAGCCGAGATGGCATGACTATCGCTACTGCTAGTTGGGACAAGACTGTGAAACTGTGGAATCTCAAAGGCAAACCCCTGCACACCCTCACTGGACATAGCGAACCTGTCACTAGCGTGGCCTTTGGCCCAGACGGCCAAACTATCGCTTCTGCTAGTTGGGACAACACCGTGAAACTGTGGAATCTCAAAGGCAAACACCTGCATACCCTCACTGGACATAGCGCAGATGTCACTAGTCTCGCCTTTAGCCCAGATGGCATGACTATCGCTACTGCTAGTTTGGACAACACCGTGAAACTGTGGAATCTGCAAGGCAAAGTACTGCAAACCCTCACCGGACATAGCCAATATCTCATAACCGTCGCCTTTAGCCCAGACGGCCAAACTATCGCTTCTGCTAGTGATGACAACACCGTGAAACTGTGGAATCTCAAAGGCAAACCCCTGCACACCCTGACTGGACATAGCGAACCTGTCACTAGCGTGGCCTTTAGCCGAGATGGCATGACTATCGCTTCTGCTAGTTTGGACAACACCGTGAAACTGTGGAATCTCAAAGGCAAAGACCTGCACATCCTCACTGGACATAGCGCAGATGTCACTAGCGTGGCCTTTAGCCGAGATGACCAGACTATTGCTACTGCTAGTTGGGACAAGACGGTGAAACTATGGAATCACCAAGGCAAACACCTGCACACCCTCACCGGACATAGCGATTGGGTGAATAGCGTCGTCTTTAGCCCAGATGGCATGACTATCGCTACTGCTAGTGATGACAACACGGTGAAACTGTGGAATCGAGAAGGCAAACCCCTGCAAACCCTCACCGGACATAGCAATTGGGTGAATAGCGTCGTCTTTAGCCCAGATGGCATGACTATCGCTACTGCTAGTGATGACAACACGGTGAAACTGTGGAATCTCAAAGGCAAACACCTGCACACCCTCACTGGACATAGCGAACCTGTCAATAGCGTCGCCTTTAGCCGAGATGGCATGACTATCGCTTCTGCTAGTTGGGACAACACCGTGAAACTGTGGAATCTCAAAGGCAAACACCTGCACACCCTCACCGAACACAACGCAAATGTCACTAGCGTGGCCTTTAGCCCAGATGGCAAAAACATCGTATAGGGAAAGATGTTAAAATTCGGTGTGCGCCCAACCACAAAA
>NZ_JAAHGN010000934.1:0-3043 GCF_010672485.1 Moorena sp. SIO2C4
GATAGCTGATAACTGATAGCTGATAGCTGATAGCTGATAGCTGATAGCTGATAGCTGATAGCTTAAACATAACCGCCACAATCCTAGTCGCCAGGGCGTCAAAACCCTGTCTTGATGCAGTCGCTCATGGGGGAGACCCCCAAGACCGCGCTGCCTCCCCAAGACCGCGCTGCATCGCTGGCAAAACCCTATCCTAGTCTACATAGAAATAGCGAATCAAAAAGGTCATAACCTCACCAGGCTTTTCAGTAGGTTCTGGAGTGCTCCACTCGTCGGGATAAGCGTATTTCAGGCCATAGATGGCATTAATCGTATTCCGAACTTGTTCAGGAGAACCGATCAAAACGTACTTGACTTTCTTAGGTTTACGACCAGGGTTTTCAGGAGTTTGATTGTCATCGGAGTTAGGCGGAATGTTTTTAGTCATGATCAACAGTAGTTTTAAATGCTGTACATTATTAATATATAAATAAATTAATCAAATGTCAAGGTATTTATGATTTTTTTTTATTAGGAAAATTGAGAATAGCTATAATAGTAAATAGGGCATAAATAAGAGATTAATGTGGTTAGTATAGGAATGGTATTTAGTGTAGCTATACAAAAAAAATATTAGAGTTTTTGCCTAATTATAAAAGCGATACAGCCTACTACCTACTTCCTACTCCCTACTCCCTACTCCCTGCTCCCTGCTCCCTGCTCCCTGCTCCCTGCTCCCTATATCAACCTGTAAAACCATGAGATTCATCAGCCCAAAAACTGACTTTGCTTTCAAGAAAATCTTTGGCTCAGATCAGAGTAAAGATATTCTGATTTCCTTTCTCAATGCCATGATCTACTCTGGTAATTGCGTTATCGAGGATTTAGAAATTATTGATCCCTATAGCGCCGGGGATGTAGTAGATTTAAAAGACACTGTCTTGATGCAGTCGCTCATGGGGGAAACCCCCAAGACCGCGCTGCATCGCTATCTGGATGTTAAGGCAGTATTAGAAGATAAAACGACTGTCATCATTGAGATGCAACTCTGGAATGTGGAGGCTTTCGAGAAGCGAGTGGTGTATAACTTGTGCAAAACCTATGGAAATCAACTGAAATTGGGACAGGGATATTTCGATCTAAATCCGGTTATTGCTTTAACCATCACGGATTTTAAATTATTCCCCTCAACTGAGAAAGTAATTAGCTGTTTTTACTTTCAAGAAGAAGAAGACCACTTGCCTTATCAGGAGAACGAATTAGCGATGCAGCGCGGTCTTGGGGGTTTCCCCCATGAGCGACTGCATCAAGACAAGCTAGTGTTTGTGGAACTTCCTAAATTTACTAAGCAACTGGAAGAATTAGAAAGTGTGATAGATAAGTGGATATTTTTTATCAGCGATGCAGCGCGGTCTTGGGGGTTTCCCCCATGAGCGACTGCATCAAGACAAAGAAGCACCCAACTTAGAAATCATTCCTGACAAACTCAGGGAAATTCCACAGCTAGAAAAAGCCTTAACTATAGCGAATCAAGCGGGGTTGAGTGTCTCAGAAGTGGAAAAACTCCGCAAACAGGAGATGGCCTTGGAGGACGCGCGAGGTGCATGGAGTTTCGCGAAAAGGGAAGGACGAGAAGAAGGCAGACTAGAAGGCAGACTTGAAGGACGAGAAGAAGGAAGAATAGAAGGACGAGAACAAGGTAGACTTGAAGAAAAACAGCAGATTGTTAAACAGATGAAGGCCGCTGGGTTACCCCTGAATGATATTGCTCAATATACGGGGTTGACTATCGATGAAATTAATCAGTTGTCCTAACAGAGTAAGAAAAAGTTCAAAAAAATACCAATTAACGTAGGGTGGGCAAAATAGTATAATCATTAATAATAAAAAAAAATATTTTTGCCCACCCTACTACTCTCCCCGATTCCCGATTCCCGATTCCCGATTCCCGATTCCCCTTCCTATATCCCTTAACTAATCCATCCGCTTTAAGCGCACCATAAAAAAACCATCCATCTTGTCTCGATAGGGCACAACTTTCAGCCAACCTTCTGGTGTTGAAAACTCCTTAATAAACGAAAGAGTAGGGGGTTCAATTTGCCACTGGGAATGACCTTCCAGAAACCATTGTATTACCGCCTCATTTTCTTGAGGATTTAAGGTACAGGTAGCATAAACTAAAACCCCTCCGGGCTTGACCCAAGTTGCGGTATGCTCTAACAATTCTTTTTGCAAAACAGTAAGTTCCTGGACTTTTTCTGGAGTCATGCGCCAACGCAGATCAGGACGTCGGTGAAGGGTACCATTACCGGAACAGGGAGCATCTAATAACACAGCATTAGCGACGTTAGTAAATTCAGGGCAATCGCGACTATCACCAGTACTGATCTGAATCGATTGTAATTGTAACCGTTGGGCATTCTGTTGGACTTTTTTGAGGCGGGAAGCTGAGCGATCGCATGCCCAAATTTTGCCCTGATCTGCCATTAATTCTGCAATATGAGTTGTCTTGCCCCCTGGTGCAGCACAGGCATCAATCACCACATCACCAGGTTGAGGGTCCAACAGATAACTGACCAGCTGGGCACTACAATCTTGAACAGTCCACCAACCCTCCTTAAATCCTGGTAGCTCTTGAATCGCACCAACACCACCCACAACTCGCAGTGCTTGGGGGAGCTGAGCTGGGTTGCTGAAAATAGGGATAATCTCACCATTCCCCTCGTCCTGGTGGGAGACCAAGGTCGGTACCCGCTGAATAGCCAGTTCAGCAGATTGCATCCCTGCCTCCACTTCCTCAATGGACACCTTGAGGGGATTTATCCGTAAGTCAATAGTAGGAGATTGGTTAAACCATTGACACAGCTGTTCTGTTTCCTCTAGTCCCAGCTGTTGTAACCACAGCTCGATCATCCAATCTGGAAAACTGTGTAAAATGCCCAGACGCTCCATATCCCCTTCTGGCAACTCCAAAGGGTCAGGGGAATTGGCAGCTAAACGGGCATAGTTTCGTAGTAAACCATTAACCACCCCTGCCAGTCCTTTGAAGCCATTGTTCTTAGCT
>NZ_JAAHGN010000935.1:0-3043 GCF_010672485.1 Moorena sp. SIO2C4
TCTTGCAAAAGTATTTTTCTAATAGTGTTCTTGATGCAATAGCGAGTTGGGGAAACCACTGCAGTCGCTCATGGGGAGGGGCTGTGTGCGGAACCTGCGTCCGCACCGCTGTTTGCCCCGTGGAAACCACGGCAGTCGCTCATGGGGGAAACCCCCAAGACCGCGCTGCCTCCCCAAGACCGCGCTGCCTCCCCAAGACCGCGCTGCCTCCCCAAGACCGTAATGGTGCGCTTTCCGTGATGGCGAGGGATTGCTCGCCGCCACGGGTCGCACCTCTGCATCGCTTTGCGTCAATTCTTGTCCACTGTTCCGGTGATCCGCTGTTCCCTGTTCCCGACAACTGCCGCGAAGTCTAATCAAACCTGAGATTGAAAAATGGTAGTAAGCGAGGGCAGGCATCCGCTTCGCCACGAAATCCCTGGCAGTCCTGTGAAGATGAACAGAATTTTTAGGCTCTACGGAACCTACTGTGTAAAACTAACCATCAAAATGCCAAGTTAAAAAACTTCTCAGTCTGAAATTATCAAAATTTATGAATCCATCGGCTCTTCGTTTAATTAGCTTCAGCTTATTGTTGATTATGTGATGCCATAATTCTTAATTATCTCTATTGGCCTTGGCTGTTGAGATTATTATTTAATAATAAATCTCTAAGTCAATATTTACAAGATTTAGATTAATTAATTTATTAATTATTTTTTTGACAGTTACTCGAAATTACCCAAGAGGTTGGAGATAAATTATTATAAAAATTCATATTTATATTGAAAGACTGAGCCGATGTTGAGGTAATCTCCTGTCAATAGGAATCAACTTCTTCTTGATGAATGTCAAATTTTGTGAATGTATTCAACATTTCTTAATATATTCACTATTTCATGAGAGGAGTGTATATAATTGCTATCGGGGTGAAAGCTATAGGGCGCTGCGCCGCAGTGGCTAAGGGATTCCAGCGCTAGTAGCTTCACTAAATCTCCCCTGAAGACGGGAGGTTCAAGGACTCCCTTCTCCCTAGCACTTCTCTGGATAACCAATAGATGTTTAACTACTCAGCGTCAAAATTGCCTGGACTTCAATCCCTGTGGGATGAATCTATTGGCGATTCGCGGGTATGTGTAGCCGTTCTTGACGGATCAGTTGATCTATCTCATCCCAGCTTTCAAGGGGCTCAGCTAACTAAGCTGCCTACACTGGTTTCAGATGCTCCTGTGGGGAAGATGGCTAGTCATGGTACTCACATTGCCAGCGTAATTTTTGGGCAGCATGGTAGTCCAGTTCAGGGAATTGCCCCCGGTTGTCGTGGGCTGATTGTGCCAGTATTCTCTGATCGTCAGAATCGTTCACTGTTGCAAATAGACCTAGCTCGAGCCATTAATCAGGCGGTTGAACAAGGAGCTAATGTCATAAATATCAGTGGAGGCGAACTCAGTGAATCTGGTGCAGCAGACCCCATTTTAGAAAAGGCTGTCCGTCACTGTCATGAGAATGGTGTTTTAATCATTGCAGCAGCGGGAAATAATGCCTGTGAATGTCTTCATGTTCCGGCAGCTTTGCCCTCGGTACTAGCTGTGGGTGCAATGAATGACCAGGGATTGCCAATCGATTTTAGTAATTGGGGTCAGGCTTACCAAAACCAGGGAATCTTGGCTCCTGGTGAAAACATCTTGGGAGCCATGCTTGGTGGAGGTACCACCCTAAAATTTGGGACTAGCTTTGCGACTCCAATTGTATCTGGGCTGGTAGCACTGTTAATGAGCATCCAGCTCAAACGAGGAGAAAAACCCGATCCTCACTTCATCCGTCAGGCACTGCTTGAAAGTGCCTTACCTTGCCACCCAGATACAGTTCCAGATGCTCGTCGTTGTCTGGCAGGTCGTCTCAATATTCCTGGAGCATATGAGTTGATTACTAAAGGGGAAACACAAGAAATGTCCAATCAGAATTGGGAGGTGGAAAGAATGCAACCCAGTGAAGCCAGTAATTTGGGTTCGGCTGAATCGGTTAATCAGCAGCAAGTCTACGAAACGACGGTTGTCCCCAGTGCTAGTTCTGGACAAATGGGAGTCGTTCCCGCTGCCCATCATCAACCAGTTCAGCAAGCCATGCCAGTTCAACAGGGAATGCCGGTTCATTATCAGCAGATGGGAGTCGTTCCCGCTGGCTATAATCAACCGGTTCAGCACGCCATGGCAGTTCAACAGGGAATGCCCGTTGATTATCAGCAGATGGGAGTCGTTCCTGCTGCCCATCATCAACCAGTTCAGCAAGCTATGCCAGTTCAACAGGGAATGCCCGTTGATTATCAGCAGATGGGAGTCGTTCCCGCTGGCCATCATCAACCAGTTCAGCAAGCCATGCCCGTTCAACAGGGAATGCCCGTTGATTATCAGCAGATGGGAGTCGTTCCCGCTGCTCAGACTCCACCAGTTCAGCAAGCC
The DNA here is from genome assembly GCF_010672485.1 of Moorena sp. SIO2C4. NCBI lineage: Bacteria > Bacillati > Cyanobacteriota > Cyanophyceae > Coleofasciculales > Coleofasciculaceae > Moorena > Moorena sp. SIO2C4. The sequence continues at coordinate 2,439 of NZ_JAAHGN010000935.1, forward strand.
ATGCCCGTTCAACAGGGAATGCCCGTTGATTATCAGCAGATGGGAGTCGTTCCCGCTGGCCATCATCAACCAGTTCAGCAAGCCATGCCCGTTCATCCAGTTCATCATGGGCAGATGGGAGTCGTTCCCGCTGCTCAGACTGCACCCATTCAGCAAGCCATGCCAGTTCAACAGGGAATGCCGGTTCATTATCAGCAGATGGGAGTGGTTCCCGCTGGCTATAATCAACCGGTTCAGCAAGCCATGCCCGTTCAACAGGGAATGCCGGTTCATTATCAGCAGATGGGAGTGGTTCCCGCTGGCTATAATCAACCGGTTCAGCAAGCCATGCCCGTTCAACAGGGAATGCCAGTTCATTATCAGCAGATGGGAGTGGTTCCCGCTGGCTATAATCAACCGGTTCAGCAAGCCATGCCCGTTCAACAGGGAATGCCGGTTCATTATCAGCAGATGGGAGTCGTTCCCGCTGCTCAGACTGCACCGGTTCAGCACGCCACGCCCGTTCAACAGGGAATGCCGGTTCATTATGGGCAGATGGGTGCGGTACCCGCTATAGCTGCTAACACCGTTGCTCCTACTAGGGTTACCCCCAGCGGTGTCGTCCC
>NZ_JAAHGN010000936.1:0-3040 GCF_010672485.1 Moorena sp. SIO2C4
TTGGTCTCAAATCTTCGGCATTGCCTTCTCCAACAAGCGCTGGCTGCATTTCTTTATGCTGTTTGTGCCAGTAACTGGCTTGTGGATGAGTGCAGTAGGAATTGTAGGTTTAGCATTGAACCTGCGAGCCTATGACTTCGTGTCCCAGGAAATCCGGGCAGCAGAAGATCCAGAATTTGAGACGTTCTATACTAAGAACATTTTGCTAAATGAGGGTCTCCGGGCTTGGATGGCTCCGGCAGACCAACCTCACCAAAACTTTGAGTTCCCTGAGGAGGTACTACCGCGTGGTAACGCTCTCTAATAATGTTGGTATGGTTGCGGGCAATCGTGACCAAGAATCTTCCGGTTTCGCCTGGTGGTCTGGTAATGCCCGTCTGATCAACCTCTCTGGTAAGTTGCTGGGAGCTCATGTTTCCCATGCTGGCCTGATCGTTTTCTGGGCTGGCGCAATGACCCTATTTGAGGTTGCTCACTACATTCCCGAAAAGCCTGTGTTCGAGCAAGGATTAATTCTAATCCCTCACATGGCTACTTTGGGTTGGGGTGTTGGTCCTGGTGGCGAAATTGTTGACACTTTCCCCTACTTTGTTATTGGTGTCCTACACCTGATTTCTTCTGCCGTATTGGGCTTCGGCGGTATTTATCACGCCGTTCGTGGTCCTGAAGCCTTAGAAAATTATTCTAACTTCTTTGGTTACGACTGGAAGGACAAGAACAAGATGACTAGTATCATCGGGTTCCACCTGATCATTTTAGGATTGGGTGCCTTCTTGCTGGTGATCAAGGCCATGTTCGTCGGCGGTGTTTATGACTCTTGGGCACCCGGTGGTGGTGCGGTTCGTTTGATCACCAACCCAACCCTGAACCCCGGTGTGATCTTCGGCTACTTAGTCGATGCTCCCTTCGGTGGAGAAGGTTGGATTATTGGTGTCGCCAACATGGAAGACATCATTGGCGGTCATATCTGGATTGGTCTGATCTGCATCTTTGGTGGTGTATTCCACATTCTGACTAAACCCTTCGGCTGGGCTCGTCGTGCCTTTGTCTGGTCTGGAGAAGCTTACCTCTCCTACAGCTTAGGTGCCTTGTCCATGATGGGCTTCATTTGCTCTTGCTACGTGTGGTTCAACAACACCGCTTATCCTAGCGAGTTCTATGGCCCTACTAATGCTGAAGCGTCTCAAGCTCAGTCTTTCGTGTTTTTAGCCCGTGACCAACGCCTAGGTGCTAACATTGCGTCTTCCCAAGGGCCTACTGGTCTGGGTAAATACCTGATGCGCTCTCCTACTGGTGAAATCATCTTCGGTGGTGAAACCATGCGCTTCTGGGACTTCCAAGGTCCGTGGTTGGAGCCTCTACGGGGTCCCAATGGTCTGGATGTTAACAAGCTCAGAAATGACATTCAGCCTTGGCAGCTACGTCGTGCTGCTGAGTACATGACCCATGCTCCTAACGGTTCCATCAACTCTGTAGGTGGCATTATTACTGAGGCAAATTCCTTCAACTATGTCAACCCTCGTGCTTGGTTGGCTAGTTTCCACTTTGTAATGGCCTTCTTCTTCCTAGTTGGTCACCTCTGGCACGCTGGTCGCGCACGGGCTGCTGCGGCTGGATTCGAGAAAGGTATTGACCGTGACACTGAGGCAGTACTTGAAATGCCTGACCTTGACTAGGTGATGGGATTGAGTTAATAACTCAATGGTAAATCACACTAAGTAAAGTCTAATTAATGGCTAATTAATGGCTAACTAAAAGCTAAGTGATTTTTAAGGCTCCTGTACTTTACAGGAGCTTTTCTTTGGAACAGTTTTCTCCATATAGCACTACGCATTGAGATGTTTGACATTGCTAAACTCCGAAACTTAGTCTAAGCTGACTTCTGACTTCTGACTTCTGACTTCTGACTTGCGCGTAGCGCTATAACTCCTGTCTAAGTTAGTCATGGCTGTATATAGGTCATGGGTAAGCTGTGCAGCTCCTTTTTTAACTGACTTGGTAGAATAATCTCCTACACTAATCGCAGATCCAACAGTCACTTTGACGTCACAACCCCATTTAGGAATAGGCTGGCTATAATTAAGAGCAATCGGTACAATATTGAGACCAATACCAGGGTGAGATGATTCTACCTGCAAGGCAATACGAGCCATACCAGGTTTTAAGGGGTTTACTTCACCATTACGGAAAATATTGCCTTCAGGAAACATTACCAGTACTTCGCCATTGCTCAGGAGTTCGACAGTGTGACGGATACTGCTAATTCCTCCACGTCCAGTATCTACGGGGAACCCTCCTAGACGACGGATAAACCAACCCTGTATGCCATAGATTTCATTGGCTGAGACCATATACCGCAAGTCACGTCCGGTTACAGGTTTGCCAACGGCGTAAGGAACCATTAACGCATCCCAACGAGAGCGATGGGTGGGAGCTAAAATAACAGGACCTGTTTTAGGAACGTTCTCTTGCCCTGTTACGGTAAGTTGACCAAAATGAAACGGAATAACAACACGCCGTGCTAAGGGATAGATAATGTTAGTTAACCCGTGGCAAATACCAGAATCTACAGACATGGTTTTGATGGCGTTACCGTGATCGTTACCATAATCAGAAGTATGTTTTAGCGTTGTTGTCATTGCTCAATCCTACTTACTGCAAGTAGAGCTAAACTATCAATGATCAAGGGTTTGTCCTAAATCCTTAACCTTCAGTTCTACTGTATGTGGTTTCGATCTCAATATCTGACACTCACAGGACACTTCTTGTGGTGTCATGCCCTGATCTGTTCCCTATGGATACTGAAGCTATTAATGGCGTGGCTGAAGGTAAGCATATGCGCTACTTGAGGTGCTGCTTGAGGTGCCGTCAGCCGTCAGCCGTCAGCCGTCAGCCGTCAGCCGTCAGCCGTGGGCTTTTGGCCCACGCTGCGCGAACAGCTTTGTGCCATAGACTTTGACGCTGTGACTTTACTCAGATTATTAAACTAAGGCTTACCTGTTTTCTGGATGCAGTTGCTCATGGGGGAAACCCCCGTGAG
>NZ_JAAHGN010000937.1:0-3039 GCF_010672485.1 Moorena sp. SIO2C4
TGGGACTGCATCAAGACGGGAAATGACCGTCGTAGAATACAAAATGGTATGAATTGGCTAGAATTAGCTTTAATTCAAAAATTATTTATCGCTACAGTAGTTGAAGCTTAAGTAGAAGCTTACCTGTAGGGCTTGACACTTATCCATAACGTCCTGGCATTATTAAGAAATTCGATGCTCAAGACTTGTAAGTAATCCTCCTAGCCAAAGCCTAGGGAATTCCCGGTAATCTCCGGGATTGCCAACTAGGATGCAGACTCAGGTGCGATTCCTAGGTTGGTTTGGTTATGACACCCAGAGGTGAACTCCAGCTTCTGGCTCTGTCGCTAATCATTAAGACAAAGGCAAATGTGTGGTTAGCCCAACAAGCCATCCCAACATTGTCAAGGAACACATTACCAAATTGAGAGCACTAAAAATGCCAAAGTATGTATTTGTTATTGACACAAACAAGCAGCCATTAAACCCTATTCCACCAAAGAAAGCTCGTCGGTTGTTAGACAAAGGTAAAGCTGCTGTTTTTCGGATGTACCCGTTCACGATCATCTTAAAAACAGCGATTGATAATCCAATTGTATCACCTTGTAAAATTAAGATTGATCCTGGTAGCCAAACAACTGGATTTGCTCTAGTCCAAAACAACCAAATCATTTGGGGAATGGAGTTAGAACACAGAGGAGGGTTGATCAATAAAAAATTAGAGTCTAGAAAAGCTGTAAGGCACCGAAGACGTAATCGTCACACCCGTTACAGAAAGCCACGGTTTTTTAATCGCAAACGTTCAGAGGCTTGGCTCCCACCCAGCCTAGAACACAGGGTTTCGACTATTGAAACGTGGGTAAAGCGATTAACCAAGTTTTGCCCGGTCAATGAAATTTGGGTCGAAAGAGTTAAGTTTGATACCCAGAAAATGCCGAATCCCGAAATCAATGGTATTCAGTACCAACAAGGTGAACTAGCTGGCTACGAAGTTAGGGAGTACTTACTTGATAAATGGGGAAGAGAATGTACCTATTGCGGTAAACAGTCTGTTCCCTTGCAGATCGAGCACATTCACCCAAAGTCATTTGGTGGAAGTAATCGAGTCAGTAATCTATGCTTAGCCTGCGAAAAATGTAATAAACGAAAAGGAAACAAACCTATAGAGGAATTCCTAAAAAAGAAGCCAAGTTTACTCCAAAAAATCAAAACTAAAGCCAAACAACCATTATTGGATGCGGCAGCGGTAAATGCAACTCGTAACAAGTTAGTGAAAGTACTCCAAAATATCAAGTTTGTAGTTACTGGAACCGGAGCGCAGACCAAGTACAACCGGACTAGACTGGGTCTTCCTAAGGAGCACTGGATTGATGCTGCTTGCGTTGGGGATATTGAGACCTTAGTCTTGAAAACGTCTCAGCCACTGTTAGTTACTTGCAAAGGGCAGGGAGGCAGACAAAAAGCAGCACTCAACAAGTACGGTTACCCCGTCAGGCACAATCCATTAAAACCAATTAAGGGCTGGGTCACTGGAGACATAGCCAAACATCAAAGACTAGGTATAGGCAAGGTAACTCCTAGAAGTAAAGGAAGCTTTGGATTTACCCCGTTAGGAATGAAGGGCTATAAAAGCTGCAACCCTCAAGATATATCAGCAATACACCGAAAAGATGGATACACTTACAGTTTTTGCAAGTAACTGCCGGAATTTACCGAGAAATAATTGTCCTAGACATTCCTGCTCTGCCCACCTATCCTTGGAATTGTCTTATAGAAAGTACTTATAGGAAGTAAAAAAAACACCCCAAGCACAGCCCCTAGCTTACATGTCTGTTCTTTAGTAAGGAAATGAAATCACCGTGCCATATAGCACTATTCGACAACCACAAGATCGGAAAAATCGGAAAAGAAAGCCTTCACAAGTATTGCAGTTTGTGCAAGGGGTGGCTCAGGTAACTGGAGGGACTATCCTCGGGGTTACCATGTTAGCTAGCTCGATTGTAGCTGGTGGACTTGTGGGCTTAGCGACTAGCTTCCGTAACCTGCCAGATGTGCGCATGCTCCGGAACTACACACCGACAGAAACAACTTACATTTACGATGTCAAGGGTAGACCTCTAGTGAGCCTTCATGGGGAAGCGAATCGGGAAGTGCTCGAATTCGGCCAAATCAACCCTCAACTCAAGCGGGCTGTACTAGCTATAGAAGACAGTCGCTTCTATATGCACTATGGGGTTAACCCCAATAGCGTCGGTCGTGCTTTTTTAGTCAACTGGAGACAAGGGACAGTAGTAGAGGGGGGTTCTACAATCACCATGCAGTTGGTGAAAAACCTGTTTCTGACTCGGCAACGCACCTTTAGCCGCAAAATCACTGAAGCTGTACTCGCTATCCGAGTTGAGCAAATCTTCTCTAAAGACGAGATTTTGGAATTGTACCTCAATCAAATCTATTGGGGTCACAATAACTATGGCATTGAAACAGCTGCCCGCAGCTACTTTGTTAAGCCAGCATCTGAGCTATCCTTAGGGGAGTCAGCCATGTTGGCAGGGCTAATCCAGTCCCCAGAAGAATACAGTCCCTTCAGCAACTACTCTAAAGCTAAAGAGCGACAAGCCGTTGTCTTAAGGCGGATGCGGGATTTGGGATGGATTACAGCAGCCCAAGAAAAACAAGCTAAGGAACAGCCCCTGTTAATTGGGAAAAGTACTTCCTGGAGCACCAGTAAATTGCCTTTCGTCACAGAAGCTGCTGTGGTGGAGTTAAAAGAGCGATTTGGTCAGGAAGCGGTCACCAAGGGCGGAATGCGAGTTCAGACCACGGTTGACTACGAATTCCAAAAGCAGGCAGAAAAGATCATTAATCGTGCTCATTACACCCTGCGTCGCCGTGGACTTTACGATAATCAAGTGGCATTAGCCGCCGTTGACCCCCGTACCCATTTTGTGAAAGCGATAGTCGGGGGATACAGCTATGAAAAGAGCAAATTCAACCGTGCTACTCAAGCTCGACGTCAGCCTGGGTCATCCTTTAAGCCATTTGTTTACTATACTGCCTTTG
>NZ_JAAHGN010000938.1:0-3037 GCF_010672485.1 Moorena sp. SIO2C4
TGGTTAATGGGGTTATGTAAATTTTTTAGGGAACATGGAACAGGGAACAGGGAACAGGGAACAGGGAACAGATAAGAGGGGAAAAATCCTGTGTACCTGATTATAATACAAACCGCTATAGTAAAGCTAAAAAATATGGTTCTTCAGTACCTAGTATGCTAAACTAATAATTTAAGTCGTTAATACACTAAAAAAAATGCATCAAATTATAGCCCAAAATGTAGCTTTATTTAAATTATAAAGATGAGCTATTATTAACTAGAACTATCAGGGAAGTAACTTGAATATATATTTGTTATTATGAAATCACAAAAGGAAGGAAATTAAAGTGCTGACAGAACTTCTGGATATAAAAGGGGTAAAAGTTGGTTCGCGTCACCAGCACAAAGGGATTGGAATAATTTTACAGATTGAGTCAATCAGTAATGAAAGCATCTGTACTCAGTGTGGGACAAAAAGTTATAAATTACATCAAAATCATCGATATATAATTAAAGATTTGCCTTGGGGAGAGTCCCCAGTATTTTTGGAAATAAATAGACGACAGTTTAAATGTCAAAAATGTAAAAAACCGTTCAGTGAAAAGTTAGATTTCGTCAGGAAAAGAAGAAAATATACTAAAAGGTTGGCTGAGACAACCCTAAAAGAAGTTTTAAGAAGTGATATAAGAAGTGTAGCCCAAAAAGGATTAGTGACAACAGAAGAAATAGAAAGAATGTTAAAAGATGCCAGGTCAGACTTGCCCAAATCTCCACCTAAAAATTTGAAAAAGCTAGGAATTGATGAAATAGCTCTGGTTAAAGGTAAAGGCAATTATTGTGCAGTATTAATAGATTTAGAGAAGTCAGTATTAATTCAAATATTAGAAGGAAGAACACAATTAGAAATCAAAAATTTTTTGATTAAATGGGGTAGAGAGGTCTTAGATAAGATAGAAGAGGTTAGTATTGATTTATGGCAAGGATACAAAAGCTTAGTTTTAGAATTAATGCCCAATGCTCAAGTTGTAGCCGACAGATTTCATGTAATGGTACAAATAAATCAAGAACTAGACTCACAAATAAAACTCGAAAAAACTCAATTAACAACTTTACTAAAAAACGCTAAAACCAAGTCAGATAAATAAAATCATAAACAGAGTTTAGAGAAACTTAAAAAAAGTAAATATGCCCTTTTTAAAAATGAAAAATATTTGACGAAAAAACAAAGTCAGAAACTAGCTCAAGTGAAATAAGTTTCTCCAAGCCTTAAAACTATGCACGAATTTAAAGAAAAAATTCGCCAAATTTTTGATGAAACAAATGATTGGTTAGATGGGCTATTCAAATTAGGTACATGGTTATCAGAAGCGCAAAATTATTTTCCGAAAAGCCGGAATACTATTATTCGTTGGTTAGATGAAATTATCGCATACTTTGATAACAGAACAACTAGTGGGGTGGTTGAGGGTATTAATAACAAATTAAAAGTTATTAAACGTTCAGCTTATGGATTCAGAAACTTTAAAAACTTTCAATCCAGATGTTTACTTAATTGGAATTTTAACTAATAGTTTAGCATACTAGGTACTGAAGAACCGAATATTATAAGCGGACTTAATGGAATCAGCATGAACAGCAATCTTACCTTTCTTGGTCTCGGCGTTATGGGTGGATATATGGCAGCCAATCTTGCCCGTAGTGATTATTCCACCAGTAATTACCCCACTATGGCTTGGAATCGCACCCCCGGTCGTCCAGGAGTCAAGATTGCTGCTGATGCTGGAGCCAAGGTAGTCTCATCGATCCGGGAAGCCGTCGAGTCAGCTGACATCATTTTTTCTTGCTTGGGGGATGTCCCAGATGTGGAAGCGGTTATGCTGGGAGCTGAGGGAGTGGCTGAGTATGCCAAACCCGATACCCTAATTGTGGATTTCACCACCATTGGAGCAAATGCAGCCCAGGGAATCAGTGGGGAACTAAAGAAGCACAACCTACGTTTTCTGGATGCACCAGTTTCCGGTGGGGATATCGGAGCCAAAAATGGGACCCTAACCATTATGCTTGGAGGCGACCAGAAGGACTTCGAGGAGTGTAAACCCCTACTGGAAATTCTTGGCAAAACCATTCGCCTGTGCGGTCCGGTGGGCAGCGGTCAAGCCGTTAAACTGTGCAACCAGGTGCTTTGTTCTGTCCATATGGTAGCCCTATGCGAGGCAATGAAGTTGGCAGAACATCAAGGAATTGACCCTAATTTAGTTATTGAGGTTTGTAGCACAGGTGCTGCTGGGTCATGGGCGTTATCCAACTTAGGGCAACAAGTGGCTGAGTCTGACTTTGAGCCTGGTTTCATGATTAAGCACATGGTCAAAGACCTCAGGCTTGTACTCGAAAGCCTCCAGTCTTCTAGTCTGGATTTGGCTGGAGTTGAATTAGCTGACCGTCTTTTCAAAGTTGTTCAACAACTTGACAGTGGTAAAGGAGGTGAACAGGGAACTCAAGCAATGATTCGTGCTTACGGCGAACTCAGAAGCTGAAGGATGATGGCTTTAACAAAACTCGCTATCCATCCCCAGCTTCTTTAAAGCTGGGGATGGATAGCGAGACCGATTCGTGATATAATAAAATTGGTCGATGACCCGCCTGACTGACTAAAAGGCTACCTATTGATAGAAGGTATACAAAGTACTAGCAGAGCTCAGGGAAGAGACTTGCCCCGGCTGGTTAGCCATAGATGCTGTAATTCCAAGGTAAGTCTGTCGTCAAACTATACGTCTGCGGAAGGCGGATGTCTGCCTGTGGACGCTGAGTAAGACCAATTCTAGCAGGCGCGCGCCTCCAAGGCCGGGTTCCCCGGCCTTGGGTCGCGCCTCTGGTTGAGGCGTCGGGGACGCGCGCGGGAAGCCCAAAAGACGAATAAGACCGTCCCTGAATTGACCTGAGAATTGGAAGCCCCAACCTCAGCGAAGCAGGTTGGGGTACTTCACGCTAGTAGCGGTGATACCAAGTATTTCTTGAGATTTTTCCAAAACTTGATCAGGGTCAAAGGGTTTAGTGAG
>NZ_JAAHGN010000939.1:0-3036 GCF_010672485.1 Moorena sp. SIO2C4
TCTCAAGGAGCTTTACCAGCCCCATAGGAGAAAAAATCGACTTCCTCAGATTCACCCGTTGACAAAGAGTTGGAAGACCTCCGCAAACAAATTGATAATCTGTAGTCAGATCAAATCCGGTTAATCACTTTGGTTTCACTGAAATTGTTAATTGTTAATGGTTAAGGGTTAATTGGTAATTGTTAATTGGTTATTAGCTAATTGCTTACTAGCTAATTGGTTACTAGCCAATTTTCGATTTTTAAGTTTTAGTTGACTAATTAATCACTTTGTGTTAAGGAAAATGGTTAATGGTTAATGGTTACTAGCCAATTTTCCATTAACTCATGATTCAAGTTGCCAATTAAAGCGGTAACTGGTGGTATAATTCTGGAGAGTATCCTAGAGTCTTTCTCAGTAACAGCAACTTCCAAGCAATCGGTGAGAAAGCAATCGGTGAAAAACACTCAGGAAACAATAACTTAGCGGCACTGATCAACTTACCTCGTTTAAGAGCTACTAAGCCCCAATGTAATCTCAGATAAGCGCCCAGCTCCCACAGTAATGGGAGTTTACCTTGATATTTTTCACTGACTAGTTCATAGATTTTTTGCTTAATCGAAATATGAGTCTTCAGACGTTTCTGGAACGAAAATTTTTGATTATAAGCACCAGACCAAACCGTCCGGTAAGCTAGGCACTTATTGATAAATATAGCATCCCCAAACTGGGCGATTCTAATCCAGGAATCAATATCATCAAAGTTGGTATCTAAGCTAGAATCCCAACCACCGGAACTGAGAAACCCATCACGGGAGAAAGCGACTTGCGCTGGGGTGCCAAACGGTACCATTTCCAGAAGCATTCCATAATGAATGTCTTCTTGGGCAATATATAACCTTGGCGGTGAACCTACTCGCCGTGTTATACTTAGTTCTACTCCTAAGGTATTTACTTGAGCCGATTGGCAAGAGCAAATCACTGCTTTCGGATGTAATGCGATCGCATTAGCCATTTCTTCAATGCAGTTCTTGGCTAAGTAGTCATCATCATCCAACAGCTTGATCCAATCACCAGTTGCCAACTCTACCCCTTGATTTACCGCTTTCGAGTGGCCCATATTATCGGAATTTCGGTGATAAACCAAGCTATGCTCACCAGCACGTGCCAACGCTTCACTGCGCTCTTGGACATAACCTTCAGTCCCATCAGACGAACCGTTGTCAACGATAACAATTTCACAGGGAAACGTCTGAGCAAGCGCGCTTTCAATTGCACGCTTGAGTAGATCTAGACGATTATAAGTCGTGATGACAACGCTGAATTTCATCTGGCACCCTCCAGGAAAATTCTGTTATTAGCTTAGCTTTAACCATCAAAGCTCCAACCTGATAATTTCCCTGAAAGCTTTATAACTAATAAGTTTAGCGTCATTATATCCCCATGTTGTTTAAAAGTTTCTAGTTAAAGTTTAAACTCTCAACCTGTAACCTTCAACCCACTAACCTTCAACCTTCAACCTTCAACCTGTAACCTTCAACCCACTAACCTTCAACCTTCAACCTTCAACCTTCAACCCACTAACCTTCAACCTTCAACCTTCAACCTGTAACCTTCAACCCACTAACCTTCAACCTTCAACCTTCAACCTGTAACCTTCAACCCACTAACCTTCAACCTTCAACCTTCAACCTGTAACCTTCAACCCACTAACCTTCAACCTTCAACCTTCAACCTGTAACCTTCAACCCACTAACCTTCAACCTTCAACCTTCAACCTGTAACCTTCAACCCACTAACCTTCAACCTTCAACCTTCAACCTGTAACCTTCAACCCACTAACCTTCAACCTGTAACCTTCAACCTTCAACCTTCAACCTGTAACCTTCAACCCCAGTCCCAGCAACTCAGAACTCCAGCTACCGTGTAAACCGTAAGGGATATGATGCTTCAAGTGCAGTCGTGCGACTGGTCCGCTAGTTAAATCACGACCATCTAATATGACTAGATCCGATCGGTGATGACTAGCATCATATACTAAGGTCAATACCCAACCATCATCTTCTCGTTCAGCATTGGGTCGTGGCACAAACATTGGTTCATTTACAAAACCCTTAGGGGCAGCACTCCAGAATTGTTGTGTCTTTGTTTCCATATCTATTTTTAGAATCCCTTGTAATGGAGCATTACGGGTGGGATGATCAGCAGCTCCGATAAATAAGTAGCGATAGGGATTTCCGACATGATTAGGGTGAATGCTAGGAAACTCGCAACAGCGCTCTTCTAATAACTTACTCCCTACGGTTTTGTCAGTTAAGTTTAAACTAAAGCGCCAGAGTTGCCCTGGTGCGTTCGCATTAAAATCAACCTTCCGGAAATCACTACCTACGTCTACTGCTGGTAATGACTCGTAGCAAATAGAATCGACATAAATCTTGCCATCTTCCTCAAAAGCATTAGCGTGATGGAAGATAAAGCCCGATTGGGTTTCTAGGATTTTGACTTCCTCTGTATTCTGTTTACGAGGAATCACTATAATCCGCGTCGGTTGTTCAGGCTGATATGCCAAACACTCACCAGCTCCTCGGTATCCCAACAGGAACGGAAAGGGATTATAGCTAACAGGATTTTGGAAGAAAATACAGTAGTTTGGGGTAATCGCAAAATCGTGGATAAAGGCAAAACCAGGAACACTATAACTCTGACGTCGTAATAGTTTACCGGTCGGGTCCAATTCGTAAATGGTAATTTTGGTAGACAGACCTGGCTGAATCGCGAAATTTACCAGACAAGGTTGACCACCATCAAGCTTACTACTAGGGTCAATCCAAGGATGAGCAGCAAAGGATTCACCTCCTGCTAATATTCCATCCAAGTTATCTTCACCCAAGGTTTCAAGAGTATGGGGGTCTAGACCGTAAGGTTTAGCGGCTTCCCATAAGGCTAAGAGCTTGCCACCCCAGTAGATCACATTGGTATTAGCAATATTTTTAAGTTTGATATCAAATAGATTGGCTAACCAACCCCCAGGCTTCTGAGTGCCAAACACTCCTCGAT
>NZ_JAAHGN010000094.1:0-12055 GCF_010672485.1 Moorena sp. SIO2C4
TAAGATTGCCACAGCTGAGCCAGGGCATATTCAATCGCAAATAGCGCTGGCTGAGTATAGGCCGTTTGGTTGAGTAAAGATGAATCCTCATCACGGACCTCTGTTCCTTGATCGTTGGGACTTAGCCTTGGATAGAGAACCTCTAGCAACGGCACATCCAGATAGGGCTTTAGGATCTCATTACATTGCTGTATTGCTGCCCGAAATGAAGGTTCCGCTTGATACAGTTGGCGACCCATATTGACATACTGAGAACCTTGGCCGGTGAAAAGAAAGGCCATTTTCATTGTATGGGCACTATTGAAATGGCCTAAAACTAGCCCAGGGACATCTTCGCTAGTGTTCAGATGCAACAGTTTTTCTGCCAATTCCTGTGGATTAGAGGCCATCGTAGCCAGTCTATAGTCGAAGTGGGCTCGTCCAGTGTGAGCGGTATAACAAATATCTGCAATATCAGTATCTGAATGGGTTTGCAGATACTGATGATAACGACTGGCTAATTTTGCTAAAGCAGGTTGGGTTTTCGCGGACAACGTTAAAAGATGCAAGGGGCGATCGCTCACTCCTTCCCGTTTGACTGGATCCGGTGCCTCCGCCAAGACAACATGGGCATTTGTGCCACTGATGGCAAAAGAGCTAACCCCCGCCACTCGTTGTCCCTCGACTGGTGCCCAAGGTGTTCGCTGAGTGACCACCTTGAGAGGAATATTTTCCCAATCAATATAGGGGTTCGCATTTTTAAAATGTAAATGAGGCGCAATCTCTTGATGTTTGAGTTGCAAAATGATCTTGATCAATCCAGCAATTCCTGCTGCCGCTTCCAAGTGACCAATATTTGTTTTGACAGAACCAATGGTTACCGGATGTTGATGATCACGCCCCTCCCCAAACACACTAGATAAAGCTCTCACCTCCAGTGGATCTCCCAAAGATGTCCCTGTACCGTGAGCTTCCACATAACTCACCTGAGAGGGTTCTATTTTGGCAGCTTTTAAAGCTTGCCTCAGTAGTTTTTCCTGAGCCAGTTTATTCGGTACCGTTAATCCACTGCTGAGCCCATCATGGTTCACAGCTGAACCTCTGATCACTGCCCAAATGTGGTCACCCTCTTCAAGGGCATCGGAGAGACGTTTGAGGACAACCATGCCACACCCCTCGCCTCTACCATAGCCATCCGCAGCAGCATCAAAAGTTTTACAGCGTCCATCAGGGGCAAGGGCTTTCAACTTGGATAGTGTGATGGTCATGATCGGAGAGAAAATCAGTTGTACCCCTCCGGCTAAAGCTAGTGTAGACTCACCTAAACGTAGACTTTGACAAGCTTGATGTACAGCTACCAGAGACGCTGAACAAGCTGTATCTATTGCCACAGATGGACCTTGCAATCCTAGAAAGTAAGATAACCGACCTGCTGCAAAGCAAAACCCATTTCCTGTGCCATCATAGGGGCTAATCTTTTCTAATTGGTTGAGGCTCAGATGCGCATAATCGTTTTGACCAATGCCCAGAAACAACCCTGTCTGAGTACCTTCTAATGTCTGGGGGTTAATTCCTGCTCTTTCGAGTGCTTCCCATGTGACTTCCAGCAGAAAACGCTGTTGTGGGTCAAGGCTATTTGCTTCTCGGGGGGAAATACTAAAAAAGTGAGGGTCAAACTGATCAATTGAATCAATTAATGCAGCATGGCGAATATACATTTTCCCTGGCATATCAGGGTCGGGGTCATAGAGCTCATTGATATCCCACCTTTGCGGTGGAATTTCCCCCACAGCATCTTGACCCTTTCGTAACAGCTGCCAAAAGCTTTCTGGCGTATTGGCATTTCCCGGGAATCGACAACTAATGCCAATAATAGCAATAGGTTCAGTTGTGGAATACTCTATTGCTTCGAGCTTTGCCTTCATATCTTCTACGGCTCGAAACGCTCTCTTGATTGGAGAAATCGATGGCTCCTGTTCTTGTTTTTTCATATTTACATTAATACCCCATATCGCTTAATTTTTCTATTAGACTTGCTTCCACTTCCTCATCAGATAAAATATGCAAGTTGAGCTGTTTTTTACTTGCATTTTGTTCTTGAGTTATTTTTTCTATCTGATTGTTGTCGTAATCATCTAGTGACCACTGCATGATCTCTTCAGAAATGTATTGGGATAATTTTTCAATCGTTGGATATTCAAGGGCAATGGTTGCAGGTAAGATAGCTGCTAATTGAGTTTGCAGTCGGTTATTTAACTCTATTGCCATGAGAGAGTCTATCCCCATTTCTGCAAAACCTAAATCCATTGCAGGTAATTGAGATTCACCTAAACCTAGCAATTGAGCCACTTGTGATTGAAGATAGCTGCTTAAAATTGCTGGGCGTGCACTAACAGGTAAAGCTTCTAGTTTCTTTAAGAGCTCTCGGTTTGCCTTTTGTTTGAGGTTCTGTTGCTCCCGTAATTTCTCTTTCCGGAAGAGATAACGTAGCAAGGAACTACGGTTATTTCCCCATTGATGTGCGAATACAGACCACCGTACAGGGATTACACTGGTCTGTATAGATTGATTAAGGAGCAGTTGTTCTAATGCCTGTACCCCTTGTTCTGGGGAAATAAAACTCATACCAACTGCTTCTAGCCTTGTCTGATGTTTATCGCTTAAGCGGGTTGCCATCCCGCCTTGGAGCCATCCTCCCCAATTGATACTTAGCCCTGGTAGTCCCATTCCTCGACGATAGTGAACAAGGGCATCCATGAAGGCATTTGCTGCTGCATAGTTTCCTTGACCTGGAGAACCCAAGAGTGATGCGATTGATGAAAAGCAAACAAAAAAGTCCAAGGTCAGATGTTGAGTTGCTTGATGTAAGTGCCATGCTCCTTTCATCTTGGGTGCCATCACCTTGATTAATCTTTCCCAATTCAGCTGCTGTAATATGCCATCATCTAACACTCCAGCGGCATGAATGACCCCTTTTAAGACTGGGAAAGAATCTTGAATATGCCGGAACAGTTGAGCAACGTCTTCTTCTATAGAGATATCTCCTAAAATAAGACTAATATGTGCTCCAGTTCTTTCTAATTCTTGAATGGTATCAGTTGCTATTTTTGATGGCTCATTGCGTCCAGTTAAAACTAAATGCCGAGCTCCTTTTGCCGCCATCCACCTCGCAACATGCAACCCTAAAGTACCGGTTCCTCCAGTAATTAAGTAAGTGCCTTCAGACGATAATGACATCACAGAATATTCAGTCAGAGATTGCTGAACTAAACGAGCAACATAGGTTTTCTCTCCGCGTAAAGCGAGATGATCTTCCTCTGAGTCTCCTGATACCCGTTGAAGTAACAATTCTGCTTCATTGTCTGGCGCTTGCGGATCTAAATCGACTAAGCCTCCCCATAGTTGTGGATGTTCTAGAGCCATCACCTTACCTAGACCCCATAATGGAGATGTGGCGATGGTAAGTTTGTCTGCCTGGGAAAGGATTACCTGAGCACCTCGGGTAACAAACCATATTTGGGGAGAGTGGATGTTGAAGTTGTTGATTATTTCTGGAAGTAGGTATAGTACACTGGCGCATCCCCATAATTGGACTGATTCAAGTGTACTAATAGTTAAATCTTGGGTGTATGGTGCATCTAAACTCCACAGATGAATAACTCTTTGCAATGGTAGTTGTATCGTTTCAATAATCGTTTGGTAGAGTTGCTTAAAATGCTGATGAAAAGCAGGGTTGAGTTCATAAATCCCTGATCCTTGGTACTGATAGTGATCGGCACGATAAACCAAACTGCACTCATGTCCCTGCTGCTGCAAGAGGTTCGCTAACGTTTTTCCTATACCAGTGGTATCTGCCAAAATCAACCAGTGACTTGGTTGAGGGGTTGACTGCTTTTGGTTATCAGATAGGGGTATCCATTGAACTTGGTAGAGCCAATGGTTGAGGGTAGAGGCAACTAATTGTTGTTGATGTTGTTGAGTCAGTACTTTTAATATATCTGGTAATACTTTGAGCTGTTCTGATGAAAGTTGACCAACGTCTTCCAATTTTTGGGCTAGTGCTTCCGTATTTCCTTCATTGAGTAGATTAACGATTGTAGTGTTTTCTACTCCGGAAGCACTTTGATGCGTATCCACGGAGGCATCGATCCAATATTGCTGCCTCTGGAATGGATAGGTGGGTAAGGCTACCTTCTTTCCACCATGCTGCTCAAACCCAGACCAATCTACTTTGCTTCCA
Organism: Moorena sp. SIO2C4; assembly: GCF_010672485.1. Taxonomy (NCBI): domain Bacteria; kingdom Bacillati; phylum Cyanobacteriota; class Cyanophyceae; order Coleofasciculales; family Coleofasciculaceae; genus Moorena; species Moorena sp. SIO2C4. The sequence continues at coordinate 4,220 of NZ_JAAHGN010000094.1, forward strand.
CAGACATACAACTGCGCCAAGCTAGAGAGGATCTGCTGCTCATCGTCTACCGTCGGACGCAGAGAAGGTAACCACACTCCTGTCCCTTCTGGAAGACATTGACGCCCCATCCCCAACAAAATGGGCTTGGGACCAATTTCTAGAAAGCAGTCATACCCAAGTTCAGATAATGCTTCCATACTGTTGGCAAATCGAACTGGTTGACGAATGTGATTGACCCAGTACTGAGCAGTGGCGATTTGTTCGTCTGCTTTTGCCCCCGTCACATTTGAGATCAAGGGAATGCCAGGGGGATGGTAGGTCAGCTGTTTAGCCACCGTGGCAAACTCTGCCAATATTGGCTCCATTAGAGGAGAATGAAATGCATGGGAAACCTGTAAGGACTTAGTTTTCACCCCTGCTGATTCAAGCTGGCTGGCGATCGCACCCAAGACCTCAGCAACACCTGAGATCACCACACTTTCAGGTCCATTAATAGCTGCAATAGATATCTTCTCGGTATGGGGGGAAATTAGCGATCGCACTCTCTCTTCAGAGGCCATCACTGATACCATCGCTCCTCCGGCAGGTAGCTGCTGCATCAACCGGCCCCGAGCAGCAATCAGTTTTAGTCCGGTTTCTAAATCAAAGACCCCAGCAATCGTTGCTGCGACATACTCACCTACACTATGCCCCATTACCACCGCTGGCTGAATTCCCCAAGACTGCCACAATTGAGCTAAAGCATATTCGATCGCAAACAAAGCCGGTTGGGTATAGGTCGTCTCATTCAGCAGAACCGCACCCTGTTCATCCGCTGTTTTCGGATACAGAACATCCAGCAAAGAAGTATCTAACTCAGACTGTAAAATCTGGTCACATTGGTCGATCGCATCCCGAAACACAGACCGAGTTTGATACAGTTGCTGCCCCATGTTCAGATATTGCGACCCTTGACCAGTGAACAAAAAAGCAATTTGGGATCTAGCTGATGCTGAGGTCTGCCCTTGAGCACACTCAGGAACTTGCTCAGGGCTGAACTCACCGTCATCCAGCACATTTGCCAGTTTTTGACGTAGATCGGGGAGCGACTCACTCACAATCGCTAACCAATGTTCAAAGTGCGTCCTCCCCACATGAGCCGTATAACAAATATCTCCAAGTTCTACTTCAGCACTTGCATTTAGATAACTCTGATAGCGCTTGACTAACGCTTGCAGTGCAGGAGCTGTTTTGGCTGAAAGGGTGAGAAGATGATGCGATCGGTCCTCAAGCTTGGCTCCATCTTCGTTTCTGGTTTTTGGTTGGGCATTTTCTGGTGCTTCCTCCAAAATCACATGGGCATTTGTTCCTCCAAACCCTAAGGAGTTAACACCGGCCCGTCGAGGATGACCATTCCTCTCCCACTCAGAGAGCATTGTATTCACAAAAAACGGACTATTGGCAAAGTCAATTTTGGGATTCGGTGTTTGGAAATGAAGACTAGGGGGGATTTGTTTGTGGTAAAGAGCAAGGACTGTCTTAATCAAGCCCACAATGCCGGAGGTGATTTGTAAGTGCCCCACATTGGTTTTGACAGACCCAAGGGCACAAAACTGTTTGCGCTGAGTTTTAGCCTGAAATGCTTGGCTCAGAGCACCCAATTCGATCGGGTCTCCGAGCAAAGTTCCTGTGCCGTGAGCTTCCACATAGGTAATCGTCTCGGGATTGATATTGGCAGTTGCAATTGCCTCGGCCACCACTGTAGTCTGTCCCTCCCCATTGGGTGCGGTATACGCAACTTTGTTGCTCCCATCGTTATTAATGGCAGATCCCTTAATAACCGCATAGATATGATCTCCATCTTGGAGAGCTTCCTCCAGGCGCTTCAAGGCAACCAAGCCAACGCCATTGCCAAAAATAGTTCCTTCTGCTTGGGCATCAAAGGCTCGACAGTGGCCATCGGGAGATGCTATGAGCCCTTCTTGGTGGAGATGTCCAACTCGTTGGGGCACCTGCACTGAAACACCTCCCGCAAGAGCCAAGTCACATTCTCCATTAAGCAAGCTCTGGACTGCTGTGTGAACTGTAACGAGTGAAGTTGAGCAAGCCGTTTGAATATTGACACTCGGTCCAGTCAGGTTCAATTTATGGGAGATGCGTGTTGTCAGATAATCTTTATCATTAGCAAGTACCACCTGCAGGCCGCCCATAGAGTCGGGAGTGAGTACTCGTAAATCATCATGTTCATCAAAAGTGTCACGGTTGGGCAGAAGATTATGAATGAAATAAGTACTTAACATTGCTCCCGCATACAAACCAATAGAGCCTGAATAAGTCAGAGGATCATACCCTGCATCTTCCAAGCTTTCCCAGGCACATTCCATCAATAATCGTTGCTGGGGATCCATAAATTCAGCTTCTCGGTTAGTATAGCCAAAGAAGTGAGCATCAAAATATTCCACATCAGAAAGAATTGGACTTGCTCTCACATAATTAGGATTACTTAAAAGCTTCGGATCAATGCCAGAAGCTAATAGTTCTGAATCTGAGAAAAAGGTAATGGACTCCGTTCCATTCTGTAAGTTCTGCCAGAATTGATCGAGATTATCTGCGCCAGGGAATCGACCTGCCATGCCAATCACCGCAATCTCTGTTGAGTCCGCTTTACGAACTTCTTGGCGAATCTGTGCCCGTGCATACCCCTGTTGGGCTGCTGAATCTTCAGGTTGCGTCTGGGTGAAATATTGAGCCAACGCCTCGATAGTGGGATGACTAAACATCTCTGCAATTGACAATTCTTTGCCAAAAGATTCTTGCAACTGACTTTGTAGCGTTAACAGTAAAAGGGAATGACCACCTAATTCAAAGAAGTTCTCTTGCAAGCCAATTTTATCTAAACCGAGGACATCTTGCCAAATATTGACAATTACCTGTTCTACCTCAGTTTGAGGTAAGGCTAAGGCTGTTTCCTGAGATCCCATAATTCTTAGAGACTGTCCTACTGTCTCGATTAAAGGATCAAATTCTCCTGCTTCAAATTGCTGCTTTAACTTTTGACGTTGAATTTTTCCAATTGCTGTTTTAGGAATAGATTCCTTACCAACCGGTAGGAGATAATCGGGATTAATTCCTATATTTTGAACGACAGCACCTCTAATTTTTTTTATTAGTCCTTTGAGAACTTCTGGATTGGTCTCAATATTTGCTTCAACCGCACTAAAGAAAATCGCAAGTTGATCTGATGAAGACGAATTCGTTTTACCTTGTATAGCGCAGGCAGCTGTGAAGGAAATTTCAACTCCATCCACTTCTTCCACTACTGCTTCAATTTCATGGGCAGGGTAATTAACTCCATTGATCAAAATTACGTCCTTATCTCGCCCTGTTAAAACAAGATATCCATTCTCTAGATAGCCTAAATCCCCCGTCCTAAACCAGCCATCCGCAGTAAATGCAGCTTGATTTATCTCAGGGTTTTGATAGTAACCACTAGTGACTGATGCCCCTTTAACTTGGAGCTTACCGATCGCACCTTCATGAACAATTTCATTATCATCATTAACAATTCGCAGACAAGCACCAGGAATAGGAAGACCCAAACCAACAAAGGGCATGTCATCTGAAGTATTACTGAGTGAAAATTGATCGGACCAAGTAATGCCTCCAGAGGTTTCTGACATGCCAAAAGCTGGACGTAATACCGTTTCTGCTAATCCTTGTCGCTTCATTAATTTCAAAAATCTACGAGCGACTTTAGGCGAAATTTGTTCTCCTCCATTCACTAAGAAACTGATCGATGACAAATCCCATGACCCTGCTTCAGCATCTTGAACCAAGTCATTAATGAGGGAATATGCAAAGTTTGGTCCCCAAGAGATTGTTGCTTGATGTCGTTCAATCAAAGCTAACCAATGGAGTGGGTTTTGCAAAATATATTTAGTTGGTGCATGAACTTGTTGGCAGCCTAGTTCTACGGCCATAACGTTCAGCATAATAATCCCCCCCACGTGATCTAGGGGCATCCAATTCAAGGTTACCGCCTCAGAATCGAAGTGATTCATCTGGATCGTGCCTGCAGACTCACTCAAAATATTTCTATGGCTCAACATGACTCCTTTTGGGAGTCCAGTACTGCCAGAGGTTAACAAAAGCAAAGCCAATTCATCTGGTTGCCCTCGGTAAATTTCTTGAGTTGGATCTTGCTTCCTTAGATCTTCAATGACACCTGTCTGAAAATCCCTCAAATTTAGATGAGTTGATAGAGACCGAATCTCAGGAGCAAGCTCTCGGTTGGTTAATATCAGCGGATGCTCTAGCATCTGCCATGCATTGTGTAACTTTTTAGTTACATTATTTAATTGCTGGTAAGTAGGGGCGATAGATAGAGGTACAGGAATAAATCCACCTAATAGACAACCCCAAAAGGCTGGAATAAAATCATGTCCTTCTTCCAATTGCAATATCACCTTATCTTGTGGTTTAAGATCCCATTGTCTTAACCCTGCCAATATCCTTTTGGCATCTAATAGTAAGTCTTGATAGGATTGGTATTGTTCTGAGCCATCCGCCTGAATATATGTAATTCCTTTATTCGTTAAAGCTGCTCGCGGTAACAGATCGCATAGAAGTGTTGGAGAATTTGATGGGATATTTAATGAACCACCAAAGCTGGTGGAAAGTTTATGATTTACCTCATCATAGTTTTTTTGATGTATACCCATAGGATTATCCTTCATGCGTTTAGTGCCACTTTTCAGCAATCAATTACAATTCTACCTCGATGATCATAAATATATTAATGCACTTTACTTGCCAGCAAATCCCTCTCTAAGATAGACGATAGTGTTTTTCGATCGGTTTTTCCAGAGGATAGCTGAGGAAATTTTTCCATAACGACAATCTGCCTCGGCACCATATACTGTGGTAATTCTTGGTTTAAATGCTCTTTTATTTGTTTCAATGCACTATCTTTTGATGTCTCATTTGCCAACATCAGAGCCGCAGCCAACATTTTTTCTCCATACTTAGATTCTAGCGTCACTACCTCTGAATTTTCCACCCAATGGAATCTATTAATGACTTGCTTTATTCCGTTGAGGTGAACTCTATACCCACCAACATTTACTTCATTATCATTCCGTCCGACGAAGAAGAGGTTACCATCTGCTAGGTACTTACAAATATCGCCTGTTTTGTAGCAAGTTGTCCCCTTGAATTCAACAAGTCTTTCTTTACTTTGCTGCTCCCGGTTCCAATAGCCCGCCATGACCTGAGTGCCACCGATCAAGAGTTCTCCTGGTATTTCTGGATCGTAGATCTCCTGATTCTGCTGATCTACTAGATATAGCTTAGCATTTTTCAACGGTTTGCCAATAGGATATAGCTCGCGACGATTTGGATCTCGATCGCGGATGATATAGGCTGCACAAGCACAAGTTCCCTCAGTCGGTCCGTAGCCATTGATAATTTTTATGTTCTCACCCTTTCCCAACCATTTTTGGATCACTTTGATATCGGGAACATCTGCACCAGTTAGAATTGTTTTGAGATCTTTAAGGATAACATCGTCGAACTCTTTTGTTTGCGCAATCAAGCCTAACATTGAACCGAAAGCAGCAAAATGAGTTACTGAGTTATTTTTGATTACCTCAAACAGCAACTCATGTAAGACAACATCACTATATAAATATAGCCAGGCTCCTTGGTAAAGGGGAAATAGTATATCTATTACTGATGCATCAAAATGAAAAGGTGAGAAACTGACACAACGTGAATCTTCATCTACATCATAAAACTCTCGAGTTCCCTCAAAAAAATCTATGACACTGCCATGCTTAATCAATACTCCTTTAGGATCTCCAGTTGAGCCCGATGTATAAATGCAATAAGCAATATCTTCACTTTCAATTTGTGGCAATCTATCTTTTTCCTCTACTGTGCTGTCGGTGATTAGAGGGTGTAATTGCTCGATTAGAACTATTTTCACTTCCTGCGGAACATTTTCGCTGACCAAATGCAATAATTCTTGGTCTGTCAATATCACACTAGGAATAATTTCTGTAATGATTTTATTAAGACGATTGACAGGCATCTTACCATCTAGGGGCACATGGATGCAGCCTGCCTTAAATATGCCCAGTATACCAACCATGAGTATAGTCTGCTTACTGGCTAGTACCACTACGCGATCGCCTTTTTGACAACCCATCTCGATTAACTTTCGTGCAAAGCGGTTACTAGCTGCCTCCCAGACACCATAGGATAATTCAGTTTGTCCATCTGTTATTGCACATTTATGAGGAGATTTTTTACTATGTCTTGTCACAAGATTAGCAATGTTTTTACCCATGGTGATTTCATCCTTTTATATGATGGTTAGTAAGCTATGATTTTTGCAATGCTACTTTCGTCGAACAATTATCATTAGCCTTAATATATCGCTGTAATTCTGTGCAGATAGTGTTAAGCACTAACTCTTCTGCACTGTGCAGGAAGAAATGGTCTCCAGGGAAAGTATATAGTTCAAACTCCCCCTTAGTTTGTTCTTGCCAACTATACATACCGCTCTTACTAACAAATGAATCTTCTGTACTATATAAAGCAATGATCCGGCAGTCCAGTGGCTCTTCATCTTTATAAATATAAGTTTCTCCCAGTTTGATGTCCGATCGGAGGCGTGGAAGCAGCAACTCAAACAATTCCTCATTTTGAGCAATCACTTGAGGTATCCCGTTATAATCGCGAATTGCTTGAGCAAATTCATCATCAGGCAACTGGTGCATATTTGAGGATTCTTTTGGTCTTAGCTGGGGAGCATCAAACCCTGAAACCATTAGAAATTGGGGTTGTCCGAGTTCTTGTTGACGTAATAGCCTAATCAAGTCGAAAGCAATCAATGCACCCATGCTATGACCCATAAAAGCAAAGGGTTTGGACAGAAACGGCGACAACTCTTGAGCTAGTACAAGATTAATGTCCTCAATATTGGACATTAACGGTTCATAACAACGCTTTTCCCTGCCTGGTAACTGAATTGCGACTAACTCAACTTCATCAGGGAGCGCTCTCGACCAATCCTGGAAAATAGAACCCCCTGCACCTGCATAATGAAAGCAAAATAAACGCATCTTGGATGCCTCACATTTTGGGGTTTCATCAAAAATTAACCAGGATGAATCATCTGTTTGCATTGGCTTATAACTAATATGTTGCCATGAAGGTATGCTAGGAGGTTCCTTTCTTAGAGAGCCAGTCAAGAAACCGGGGTTCTTTTGAGGAAATACTGATATTTCCTTGTCCTCCTCATGGGAAACCCGGTTTGCCGAGAATACTTGACAAATTCTCTACAGAGGTTGTCTCACTTTGTTGTGTTTGTAAGTATCTTCCCCAGCCACTAGAACAGTTGAATAGCGATCCAGCATAAACTTTTCCCCAAAGTGCTCAAAAGAATCCCAATCTGGATATACTCTCACATCTGTTGATACAAAGCGTGTTGACCAACCGTAACGTATCGATGATTCAGAGGTATTTGGTTCAGAACCATGCATACAGCGAGAGGTAAACAGGAAAAATTGACCCGGTTCCATCTCCAAGTGTACCGCTTGGGATTCATCTGGTTCCCAATTTGGATCGAGTTTCAGTTTATCGTAGTCATAGCCATAGAAACCTGATTTTTGGCCTTTGGTGAGTTTTTGGTTGATATTATCTGGCTCAAACTTAATGTTCCGATGTTCGTCAAAGTACCAGGTAGTGTGAGTACCAGGCATGACTTTCATACAACCATTTTTTCGAGTGGCTTCACTGAAGGTTACCCAAGCAGTCAGTTCCCAAGGTCCATCGTGAGACTCAGTAGGAACCAGCTTCGACTCTCCCTCA
>NZ_JAAHGN010000940.1:0-3035 GCF_010672485.1 Moorena sp. SIO2C4
GGGATCCATACTCAAAGTCCCCCTTTTTTAAGGGGGATAATGGGGGATCTCCGAGGCAAGAAGACACGCCCTAGCCCCCCAAGTTTGGGAGTTTGGAGAATTTAGGGGGCTTTAGCAAAGCCAAACGATCGCGCATTCATACTTCAATTAAGTAACGCCTCAAAGAATAGTCTTGTACTGCGTAAGTAAATCATCAACAACTTTCTCGAAAGAAAATAGTTCAACCGCTCGCTGATGTCCAGCTTGTCCCATGGATGTTCTAAGTTCTTGGTCAGAAAGAAGTTGCAAGATGGCGTCTGCTAAAGCATCAGCATTACTCCGTTCAACCAGCAGACCTGTCTTACCATCTTCCACAATCTCAGGAAAAGCACCAGCTTGGGTAGCAATAATGGGAAGACCTGCGACCATAGCTTCCACAATTGGCATCCCAAATGCTTCGTGACATACTGACGGAAATACAAAAATGTCTGCCTGCTGATAATAATTGACTAACTTAGATTGAGGAAGGGAGCCAGTGAAGGATACTTGGCTGGCTAGATCAGCACCAAAGTGATCATTCAATTCGGACAGGTATCGTCTCAGGTAACCTGTCCAACTTTCATCACCGTAGAATGATGCTAACTCTGCCACTTTGGAGTCATCACTTAATCCGACAAGATAGTCGTAGGGTAATGCACCTACAGGACCAACGAGATCAAGTTTGGTTTCAGGGCAGCGCTCGAGCACTTTTCTAAAAGCTTCTAATAAGACATGGGAGCCTTTTTCTGGAGATACTCTCCCCACGTATAGTAATCGTTTAGCACGATTTTTTGTGCTGCCATTTTGCTGATTATCGCTGACATAGAAATTCATGAAGCGATCAAGGTTTACCCCATTAAAAACCGGCTGACAGCGCTCGGCAAATTTAGGGAAACGCTGGCGAATCCCTGCTGTGATATACTCACTAGTACCAATAACTAAATCTACCTTACTAAGCCGCTTTTCTAGAATTTTGTGATCGAGTTGGGTCAACCACTCACAATGCATGTGCAGGGCAATTTTTATTCCTGGGTTCAAAGCTCGTATCACTGGAATAAACTGAGATAAGTTGTGAATGTGAACAACATCACATTGCTGTTTTTTCAAGTCATTTGCTACCTGTAAAATATATACTAGGTAATAGAGTTTGGATCCAAATATAGGACGTTTTTGATTCTGGAATCCTGGAATTTTTTCCAGATAGTTTAGCAGTTTTTTATCCCGGCCTATGGGAATATATCGATAGTCTACTCCGTCATGATTTGCCGTATTAAAGCGTTCTCCTGGTGTATAGACAATAACATCACCATCTTGAACTAAAAGACGCACGAATTCATAGGTCAAAATCCCGATGGAATCCATCGGATTTGGAAACGATGTCATCACAAAGGGTTGACATACAAATGCTATCTTTAATCGTTTATTAGAATCTGCTCCATTTAACTGGTTATTTAATTTGTTATTTAATTTGTTTTGCTCTCGGTCAATCCTAGCTAATTTATTTTGGACTAAAGTGGTGTAGACTACAGTGTTACTGGGATTGAGTTTGAGGACATTGTTATAGGACGCGATCGCATCATCTAATTTGCCTTGTTCTTGGAGAGCAACTCCCAAGGTATAATGGCTGTTTACCAAGTCTGGCTGTATTGCGATCGCTTTCTGGTAGTAAGCCACCGCAGTCTTCAAATCGCCTCCTATTTTCCGAGTAACGCCCAAATCGTGATTTAAGGCAGCGTAGTAGGCGTGTTTTTCTTGGGAAAGCTGGCCTTGAGCGTAGAGAGCATTACCCAAATTCACATCAGCTTCAGCACAGTTGGGCTGAATCTCCAAAGCTTTTTGATAGCATGCGATCGCATTTTCCCACTTGCCTTGTTGTTGTAGAGCATAGCCCAAGTTGTTGTAAAGCGCTACCGAGTTCGGCTGTAGAGCTAACGCTCGCTGATAAGCTTCCACTGCTTCTGACAATTGACCTTGAGCTTGACGCAAATTGCCTAAACTGAACCAAGCCTTGAAAGACTCCGGATTGACAAGGAGGGTTGTATTGAAAAACTCCTCAGCAGTTTGGTACTTACCTACCTGTTGTGCTAGCATTCCTAACCCATACAAGGCATCTGGTTGGTTAGGTATTCCTGCCAGAATCTGACGATAAACTTGCTCAGCTTCGACCAAGCGATTGCCTCGATGATATTGAAGAGCAACTTGAAGTGCTTCAGAAAGTTGTGTCACTGTTGTAATCCTAAATTTTTAATTGGTAATTATCAATTGTTAATTGTATAGAGTTGTGAACATAGTCGCCCTTGGTAAAGGCAATAAGTGTGTTCACAACCCAGATAAAAACCCTATATCTAACTAGGGATAAGCAAAGTAAAAACTCTCTGAATTATGATTCAACATAATCGATCGCAACTTTGAAGCAATCTCATCCCGTAAGGGAGCAGCTTCGGCTTTAGTTAGCCAAGTAAATAATTTCTCCACAGCTTGAGGAGACGGATCAATTTTGAGTGCCTCTTGGAGCAGACGAAATGCACCAGAAAGATTCCCAGCCTTTAGGGGAATTACCATATGGTTTAGACAATAATTAAAGTAATGGTTACGAGCTTTGGCTGTAATTGCTGCACAATGCTCAGCAGGAAGATAGCTCTCGGAAATTTCAATCCCCTGGCGGATAGACGTTGCTTGAGCTCCAGATAATATCAGTTCACTGGTCATATTATTATCATGCTCACGGTAACGTGCCAAAATATCGCCTTCGTACCACCAATCATAAAAACTAGCAATGCGCTTATAAAGTTCCCAGTCAGGAGTATAAGTGTTCTCCGGATCGTAACACCCCAGATGTTCATGAGTAGAGCGACGAATCACAACTGCACAGGGATTCAAGACATTGGAAGTGCCAATCTTCCACAACCAATCCTGATGGATACCCGTGTCTTTTCCATAGACTTGTTGGGAGAAAATTATCTTTCCTTTCTCATTGATATTTTCATAACCCGTAAATGCTGCTCCCACAGAATCAC
>NZ_JAAHGN010000941.1:0-3030 GCF_010672485.1 Moorena sp. SIO2C4
TGGCTCAAACCTTGACTTGATGTCGAGTGTGGCGGAAGGTAGGAGTGTGGGAAGAGAGGGGATATTTTCTGGTAAAAATTCCCTGCTATTCTCCCCTCCTTCTTCTTACTCTTGCCTATCTTTGTAAGCATGAGCTAAATACTTACATTTTATCTTTCATTTCACAGGATAACGGAAATAATTGATATGGGTTTTTCTGTAGACGTTACTAGCAGCAACTACGCCACTGAAGTTTTAGAAAAGTCTTTTGAGAAGCCTGTATTAGTAGACTTCTTTGCTACCTGGTGTGGCCCCTGTCAACTGCTCAAACCAACTTTAGAGAAACTAGCTAAAGAATATGACTTTGTATTAGCAAAAGTTGATATTGACCGCAACCAAGACTTAGCGAACAACTTTAAAATTGAGGGAGTACCCGATGTCAGAATTGTCACCAATGGTGATATTATTCCTGGTTTTGTGGGGGTTTTACCAGAGATTCAGTTGCGGGAAATGTTGGCTAGGTTAAATCTGAAGTCTGAGCTAGACATTGGACTAGAAGAAGCTCGGGTTGCCATGGCAACTCAGGATATATCCCGAGCCAAACAGCTGTTTGAGCAGCTAATTGCCAAGTATCCAGAGAATCAAAGTTTAGTCATTGAAGTTGCCAATTTTTTGGTTCATATTAATGAGCCAGAACAGGCAACCACAGTGTTAGAAACCATTGGATACAATGATCGAGAATACTTCCCTAGAGCTCAGGCAGTTAGAGCATTGATTCAATTTAAGCAGCAGGCTAATCCTATTGGGGAAAGTCAATTAGATCAGTTATTTGCTCAGGCATCTCGGTTAGTTGTAGAGGGAGAATATGAAGCAGCACTCAAAATATTTTTAGAAATTGTCAGTAAACATCGTAACTATAGAGATGATGGTGCAAGAAAATCCATGATTGCGGTGTTTGATGTGCTCGGTAATGACCATCCCCTGACGAAAAAGTATCAGCGGGAGTTGATGCTATCCCTATATTAGTTTTGGCTGACGGTTTAATAGGTAAAATCGAAAATAGAAAAAAAATAAATATCTTTTAAAGTAACCAATTGCCAGGAACCAATTGCCAGGAACAAGTTTTAACCTGAGATATCAGTAGGGTAATCTGTATGAGCAGCTTCTAACTTCATTAAAATCTTCGGCTTCAGCTTTTCAAACTCTTGTTTAAGTATTCGTTTGCTCAACATTCCTTGATTAGTTGATTTTATTGTCTTAGACGTATTCGCCCAATCAATGAATAGCTGGCGTTGGGCAGGAGCAATGGTTGAGGTCATTACATTAGCACAGTATTCTGGTTGTGATTTGGCAAAAAACAAAATACGGTAATATCCAGTATCTCCCAAAAGTCTGATTATGTTCTGACCCTGATTTGTTTTGAGGTCTAAGTAGCAAGGAAACCAACAAGCACCGTGGTAGCGATTATGCACTGCGGTAATCCATAGCACCATTGGATGAGGTACCATCACATACAAGAATTGGTTGTAGCGTGTACTAACCTGACGGTTCTCAATCTCTTCTTTAGTAAGCATCACCCAGAGGGTAGGAAAGGTTGTGCTAGTGGTACGAATTATCTTAGGAAAGACAATAGATGCTTTAGGCTTGTCATCGGGCCAGGAGGTTCGCCGAGAAACATCATTCCCTGATACGGGAAGTATTTCTGTTGCCTTACTCAGAGGCTTCTCGGATAGTATTGTTTGAATCCGATTACCCAGATAGCGACCGCGATCATGACCTTCGTTTAATGAATCCAATGCTCGTAGGATAATCCCGACATTTTGAGGACGATCAGATACCTCTTTCGCTATACAGGTCATGATTAGGTTCTCTAGGGACTTCGGCAGCTTTAGCTTGGGGTTAATCGATCCAAAGGATTTAGGTGGGCTGAAGTGATGAGCTTTGTACCAACTACCAAAGGAATGATCTTCTGGAAGAATGGGCATGTGACCAGTTAACATCTCAAACATCATCACCCCGAGACTATAGATATCAGAGCGTTTATCTAGTTCCTTTCCCTCCATTTGTTCCGGTGAACAATAGGCTAGAGTACCCATAAAAGAATGGGTTTGAGAACCATCAAACTGAAGAAGCTTAGCAATGCCAAAGTCAAGGATTTTGATCAGTTCACCGAAGGAGGAATCTTCGACAACGAGAATGTTACTGGGTTTAATATCACGATGCACAATTGGAGTGAGTGTGCCTTTAAATACAATGCCTTGGTGAGCACATTGTAATCCCAGACAAATTTGGCGGGTAATATGCAAAAATCGGGGTAAGGATAGGGTTTTAGTGTGAATTATTTGGCTTAAATTTCCCCCTGCCAAGTATTCCATGACGTAGAAGGAAATATCGTTTTCATCTATGCCATAGTCCCTAACTCGCACGATGTGATTGCTTTTCTCACCAAGCAAAGCGCAAATCGTTGCTTCCCGCTCAAAGCGATCGCGCATTTTTTGGTTCAATAATGTATGGGAGAGAAACTTGACGGCAACCGTTACACCTCCGAGGAGCATATCTTTGGCTTGATACACTTGACCCATAGCACCTTTGCCGATCAACTTGACCAGTTGATAGCGATTGGCGAGTAGACGACCTTTGTTAGGGTCTGTGATCATAAGTTCTTTGGTGAGGTCTGGAAACTAACGTGTTCATGAATCATTAGTCTCTAGTCATCGCTAATTGGTCATTGGTCATTGGTCTTTTGTTAATACCAGGAGACTTAATGTGGATCACAAAGGACTAAGGACAAAACTGACTAAGGACAAAACTGACTAAGGACTAAGGAAGATGAACTCAATAGCAACGGTCACAGGCGTACTGCTTTTAAAACTTCCTTAATTCCAGAATACTTCTATTGTGGCTGACGTTCCAAAGTTGCTTCCATTGTGCTATTGAGATAATGACCTGCCATAATGCTACTGGAGAGGTAGTATATATTTTCATTACGTTGATACCGGGTTTCAAAACCACTGCGTCGTTGGCGATCCCCTAATACCCAATACCGTTGCA
>NZ_JAAHGN010000942.1:0-3021 GCF_010672485.1 Moorena sp. SIO2C4
TCAATGAACGCAAACTCTCCCCAGAACAAGAGCTCGTCGAAGATATCCTGTCCATCCTCCACTGTTTCTCTGCTAGGCTTTACGGACTCCGAAAATATCAAAAGCAAGTCACGCAAGCGGTACAAGAGAAAACCTCGGAACCAGACAGTGAAGTTGACACCAAACAGTGTATTGAAGATCAGGGTGTTTCCATCTAAAGAGCTTCACAGGGTCTGGAAAACTTGGCTTAACGCATACAGGTGGATCTACAACTGGTCAATAGATGCTATCAAAAATGGCTATAAAGGCAGTGCTTACGATTTACAGAAACTGGCCAGAAATTTTGATAGGCCAGAATGGGTGAAAACCTTACCAGGACATCAATTACAAGAAGCTGTTGCTGATGGGATCGATGCTGTCAAACAAGCCTTGGCCAATGGCGGTTTTGCCAAGTTCAAATCCTGTCGGCAAACAAGTCAAGTGATCAAATTCAAAGTTGGAGATTTCAAAAAAGGTTCCTGGTATCCCACCAAGGTAAAAGGCTTATCCTTACGTTGCCCTCAAGGTTGGCCTGATCAGTGCATTTATGGTACTCAGTTAGTTTGGATCAAAGGTAAGTGGTACGGTATTTTTCCTGAATATATTGAACCTACTCCTACTAATAAGGATCAAGTAATAGCCTTGGATCCGGGCATTAGGACATTTCTTACTGGTTTTGATGGCAAAAACTATATCGAGATCGGGTCTGGGGATATTGGCAGGATTCAAAGACTTTGTCAGCAACTAGATCGGTTGATGAGTCGTATTGACTTAAGCTCTGCAAAGCGTCAGAGACGAGCAATGAGGAAAGCTGCCCATCGATTGCGTCAAAAAATCCAAGATTTAATTAAAGACTGCCACAATAAATCAGCTTCTTTTCTTGTCAAGAACTACAAGCTGATTTTTATCCCCACATTTGAGACCTCTGAGATGGTAGTAAAATCAGCCAGAAAGTTAAATAAGAAGACAGCTCGTAATCTGCTCAATTGGAGCCACTATAAGTTTCGTCAGCATTTGATTCAAATGGCTGATCGCCATGGTGTGAAGGTGGTCTTAGTTAATGAATCTTACACGAGTAAAACCTGCCCAAAATGTGGGCACATTCACGATAAATTAGGCGGTAACAAAAAATTTCAATGCCCAGAATGTGGTTTCTTTTTACCACGGGATTGGAATGGCGCGCGGAACATAATGATCCGCGCTTTGTCGGCAACAACCATCAGGTTTTCACCTGGTGCTATACAGGTCATTCCTGCTGATGAGCAGGTTTAGAGAGGTTAAATGTTGCACAAGCAAGTTAACTAAACTCTATATCTAGAGTCTTTGGGTAAGCCCTGAGTTGGTCTTGCGCTGCTGACGTTGGCTATTAGAATCCTCCACCCTTCACAATTCGTTTTTATCTGGGTTCAAACTGAAAGGAATCATGAAAGTTATGAAGAAGCATAAAATCCAATTTCCACCTACAAATGTTCGAGAGCTTGGCCAAGATGAGGTCTATTTTTACCTTGTTAATGGAGAATCCAGGGAGAAAATCCGTCTACATGACTATGAGCGGATATTCGAAGTTCCTGAATTATACGAGCAGGTTGTATATGAGCGTCTGAAGTGCCAGTCTCCATCAATTGTAGTGGATATCCTGCAGTCTGCCGTCTCTCAAGGGGACCAGAGCCTCAACGAGCTTCGGGTAATTGATCTTGGGGCAGGAAACGGGATAGTTGGTGAAAAGCTGAAACAACACGGAGTATCACGGCTGATCGGAGTTGATATTATTCCCGAAGCCCAGGCTGCTACTGAGCGAGATCGGCCTGGAATCTACGATGAATTCTATGTGATGGATTTCTGCAATCTCAGTGATAAAGATCGTGATGAACTCAATTCTTGGTCACCTAACTGCCTGGTTTCAGTAGCAGCACTTGGGTTCGGTGACATACCAGCAAAGGCTTTCTTGGAAGCCTTCAATGTAATTAGCGAAAATGCCTGGGTTGCCTTTAATATCAAAGAAACCTTCCTTGATTCAAGTGATGATTCTGGATTTTCACAGCTGATTCGGAAACTGATCTTCTCGGAATTTTTGGATCTTTATCATCTGAAAAGGTATCGGCATCGGTTCTCCCTCGAAGGTGAAAAGCTCTATTACTTTGCCCTAGGGGGCAAAAAAAATTCTGATGTTCCGCTCTCCTTAATAGACTCACTTGAATAGACTCACTTGGGTTGTCATCCTGACAGGGCAAAGCTATCTAAAATTCGGCTAACCGGGAAGCTAATATGCAGACAAACCGGTTATTGCCCAATAACGGGGATTACAACCAAATTAGTAAGCATATGCGCTACGCGCACGCTGCGCGAACAGCACTCAGCACTCAGCTTATTTTATTCAAAACCACCGATTGCGCTACGCGCACGCTGCGCCAACAGTAGCGTGCCCATAGCGCATAAGTACCTCAATGAGTGTGCCCATTCGCTTCGTGTGGCCATAGACCTTGGCCTTTGGCTGATAGCTGATATCTGATAGCTGAATGCTTACCCAAAATAATCCTCCACAATCTTTACTATACGCTCCGCCGCACGACCATCCCCAAAGGGATTAATGGCATTTGCCATCCCCTGATAAGCTACTGAATCACTCAACAACAAACTTGCCGCCCCCACCATCTGCTCTGGGTTAGTCCCTACCAACTTCCCAGTCCCAGCTGCGATCGCTTCCGGTCGTTCCGTGGTCTTACGCAACACCAGCACTGGCTTACCCAAACTCGGTGCTTCCTCCTGCAATCCGCCAGAATCAGTCATCACTAAATAACACCGTTGCATCGCTGCTACCAATTCCACATAATCCAGCGGTTCTGTTAAAAATACCCGCTCATGGTCACCTAACATTGCCCTTAGGGGTTCCCTGACCGTAGGATTACGATGGAGAGGTAACAATAATGCTGTATCTGGGAACTTATCTAAAATCTGGAGGAACCCCTGGGCTATATCTTCCAGTGGTTTCCCCCAGTTTTCCCA
>NZ_JAAHGN010000943.1:0-3020 GCF_010672485.1 Moorena sp. SIO2C4
TCAGTACAATCGAGGTACCCCCAAAGGTATCCGTTTCAATCACATCTGCTCCCACCTCCAGGAAGCCCCGATGCACCTTTTCCACTGCTTCTGGTTTAGTATGGACAAGGTACTCATTACATCCCTCGTACTCAGGTCCACCAAAGTCTTCAGCGGTGAGGTTTTGGGTTTGGAGAGACGTTCCAGTTGCCCCATCAAATACGATAACCGGGCGCTTTGGGCTATGGAGGTGATTGAGAAAAGGGCTATTCATAGATTCAGTTATTTGTTGACTTCAGTGGTGTGTTGACCGTTGACAGTTTACGGAATTTTATTCATTTATGTCGGCTCTTATAATTAGTTTATCAAAAATCACCCAAATTATTTTATTTAATTTTTGCTATAATTTAAATTTTAGGTCAAATTAGTTTTTTTTCAACAGTTTATGTTTATAATTTCAAGGGTTTAATTAACTTCAGTTAAAGGGTGAAACAAACAGTAATTTACAAATTACATTATCAAATAATTAGTATAAATTCAATAGTGTGCAACGTTAATAAACTAGTTTCGTAAACCCATTAAACCAGATTTATAGCGTTGATAATACTTATAGTTAACAGATGCAGCGCTAACGACTCAGTTTACGTCGGCACGGATCTCTTGGAAAAGCCCAAGGGATAGTCGGTCCCTAAAGTGCAGCACAAGTTAGGCAGCGCAGGGATTAAAAACTTGGCTATACTTTGGCTAGCCGATTGTACCAAATTCCAGAAACTGCTGAAAGACAATCTCCTCTAAAAAATGCTATAATATAGAGTAATTATGTGATGGAAAAGACCATGCAAGTTAAAGACTTGACTATTGATGAGTGTAAGCTCCTCATCCAAGAAACAGTCACTGAAACTCTAGAAGCACTGTTGAGCGATCCTGATAAAAATAAACAACTAAGACCTGAGGTTGTGCAGGAGTTGATTGATTCGCTTCACCGCACTCAACTTGGAGAGCCTGGTATTCCTGCAGAAGAAGTAGCTGAGAAACTTGGCTTGAATTGGTAATGAGCTACCGCGTAGAGTTTACAGCAAAGGCAATGGTCGGGTTGGAGTCAGTTACTTAAAAGAACGAACTAGTTTTTTTTATCCTAAAGCTGCTTTTGCCCAGTGGGTTGCTATAGCAATCCATGTCGGAATTGTGAGAATTTTTGATTCCCTATTCCCTATTCCCTATTCCCTATTCCCTATTCCCTACTCCCTACTCCCTACTCCCTATTCCCTGATTAACCCATTCAACCTAGACTCTGAATTTCAGCCAATGTGGCAATACAACTAGAAATAAATCGTCTGTAATAACTATAGAAGGCTTGATTCCCAATGGGGAAAAACACAAGGAGAAATTAACATGGCAGTTATCAACGGTGATAAGGGGAATAATACTCTCGTTGGTACTCGGTTTGACGATGAGATCAATGGTTTTGATGGCAGAGACGTACTCATCGGCAACAGAGGTGATGATACCCTAAATGGAGGGGATGATTCGGACTTACTATTTGGTGGAAGAGGTCACGATTCCCTCAACGGTGGCGGACATGATGACTTCCTGTTCGGAAACCAGGGCGATGATATTCTTGATGGCGATACTGGCAATGACAGGCTGTTTGGGGGGAGTGGCAACGATAACTTAATGGGTAGCTTTGGCAAAGATACCCTCAACGGTGGCAGTGGTGATGATACCTTAGTTGGTGTGGATATCTTTGACGAACAACCTGGTCAGTTGGAGAGGGATACCCTCACTGGTGGTTCAGGCAAAGATACCTTCGTTCTCGGAGATACTCAGACAGTTTATTATGATGATAGTCAAGTTCGATTCATCATTCAGCCCCCTCCTACAGAACCCCCACCAAGCTACGCTTTGATTACTGACTTTGAACCTGGTAAAGATGTTATTCAGCTGAAAGGAGCCATAGAGTATACATTAGAAGATGTTGAGCTTCTTAATGGCGTTTCCGGTCTAGGAATCTTCTTCGATGCTGACGGTTTTGATGGTAACGGTTCTGAGCAACTGATTGGTATTATCCAAAGCCAAGAATCCTTAGATGGCCTGCAAATTAATATTGGTCGGGCAATCACGACTATTTCATAATTCCCCAGAAGAGAGTGTCGGAAGTGTCGCAAGTGTGGGTAAATTTTGAGTGGTAATGGGGTATCGAACGATGGGATCGCCTCAAGCAAGAAATGCGATCGCGTAACGTGGCCTTAGGTCAATCGCATTCATCCCATCCTTAGATACCCTCAACTTTTTCCTGTTTCCTGTTCCCTTGTTTACATCTTAACTAAAAATGCTATCGCTATTTCAGTTTCCTGTCTTTTGTTGCGATAAAAGATAGGAAGCTGATTTTTTTGATTACCAAAAATAACTCCAATTAAGTAAGCTATCAGCTGTCAGTTGCGTAGGGTGCGTGGCGTTGCTGATTCTGGGTATGGTTTCGCCCCCCTAGCCCCCCAATTTTGGGGGGAACAAAACTCTCTATCAAAGTCCCCCGCCCCCCTAGCCAACCAATTTTATGGGGAACAAAACTCTCTATCAAAGTCCCCCAAAGTTGGGGGATTTAGGGGGCTTGACCAAAACCAAACGTACGCTCGTTCATACTTCAATTGAGCAACGCCGATTTTTTTTAACTACCAATAAAAAACCAATTAACTAAGCATTCATTATTAGATTAATGCTGAATGCTTATAGTTTACATTATAAACCAAAAGCTGATGATAACAACACCAAAAATTATCAGTTTATTTTAAGATTATTACCTCTTACTTATTCCCACAATTACCACACTTTCCACACTCTCCTATTACCCATATTTCGTAATAAAAAAAATTCCTAAATCCCTTGACTATTAGTTAATTTATTTATATATTAATACTATAACCACTTAAGAGAAAAGATTCTGATGACTGAAAACATTCCCCCCACCCCGGACAACCAAGGTCGCAAACCTAATCAATTCAAGCTCTTGTTGATCGGAACTCCTCAACAGGTTCACGTCTCAG
>NZ_JAAHGN010000944.1:0-3015 GCF_010672485.1 Moorena sp. SIO2C4
TGTTGAGCTAGCATCTGTAATTGAGGAGCAACATCAGGTCCGAGACCCAAAAATCCTCGGTTGTAGTCGTAAATCTGGGAACGGGTAACATCAATCTTGCTATCCAGTAATTGGGGCGCTGGTAACTGCACTTGGATCGAGTCATTGCTGACTTTGACATCATCGACGCTTAATTTCCCTAAATCAACCCCAGCTCGCACTTCCCCATAAGCAATATAGAGTAATGTCGTTGACGCTAAGCGATATTGTCCTAAGTTTCTATCTTGACGAGTTGGGACCACCGCCTCCATGCTAAACACAGCAGTGGTCAATTCACTAACATCACGAACTTTATTAACCACAACGTTTCTGACATCCACATCTGGTTCTGGCTGTGATAAGTTTAATTGTGATAAGTCGAATAGACCATTAACTTGTTCAAACAAGCGGGAGCTAGTGCGCCACATCACCACTCCTATAATTAGCGTCGTGATTATCATGCCCCCTGTGCTCATCAAAATCAAACCTCTAGGTATACTAGAGATAATGCTAAGTAACTGATGCTTTTGATGCTGACTTTTCATTTTTGTTTACCTTAAAAATTATCGTCAGGAATTATGAACTTTAATTATTAACAGTTAGTTATTCTCAATCTATGCTATTATATAAGAATAACTAAATTATATTTAGTGTAAAAAATCTATTATAAAAATATCAAACCTATACACCTAGTTTTAGGCGATTGATTCAAGTTAAAAGACTAGCATAATAGGTACCGAATAGCCTGATTAACAATTCTATGGAGCGATTGCTTGTAAGCAACTGCTATGTTGTTATATAGCAGTTATCGATTGGCTAAAGTACCTCGTCTCTATTCTTTCATACTTGATGCTTAATACTTGTGCTTATCTACCTCAACCCAACTTCTAGTTTCATGGGACTCATGGGTTAAATCCATTAACATCTGGGAGTACACTCCTTCTTTGAGAGATAGTGTAGTGACGCTACCATTGTCAATGGCTTGCACCCAATGGTCAACCACCCGGATAAATGGGGCTAAACGACCATCGAGATAGGTTTCAGGAAATGCTAGTCGCTGGGGAATTTCTACTTCCATCAAGGATTGACCTGCGGTAGCTGCCCACAGACGAAATCCATGAACGTAGTCTTTGAGATTGTTACTGCCTAAAACTAAGGTGCCGCGATCGCCATAAACCTCTACAAAGTGACCTCGCCCTTCATAGGTTACGGAACTAATACTGAGTTGACAAGGGGTACCATCTGCCAATTCCAGTAATAACAGACAGGTGTCATCAGCATCTACTGGCTTAAGTAAATTGCTAGCATTGGGGTCTGGTCGTGCTGGAATTGCAGTACTCACTTGAGCACACAACCGCTGCACTGGTCCAAATAGCCAATGAATATAATCAAAAACGTGAGAACCAATTGCGCCTAGTACTCCGCCACCCTTATCCTTTTGAGCATACCAGTTCCAGGGGCGTTCAGGATTGGCTCGGCTAGAGAATAAGCAGTCAATTTTAATCAGACGCTTTTTACCGACATAGTCTTTTTCGAGATATTCCGCTAATAGCTGCCATGAGGGGATGAAGCGGAATTCAAAATCAGGTATAGCGACAACACCCTTTTCTGTAGCGAGTTGGTAAAGCTCCTCGGTTTCGGTTGCCCTTAAAGTCATCGGTTTCTCTAGTAGCAGATGTTTCCCTGCTTCTAGAACCCTTTTGGCCATTTCGTAGTGCAGAAACGGGGGAGTACAGATGCTAACTGCTTCTACTTCCGGTAAAGCTAGGATATCTTCTAAGCGATCGCATCCATGGGGAATATCATATTGGTTTGCGATCGCATTTGCCTGATCCGGGTCTCGGTGATAGACAGCCACCACTTCCGTCCGGGAATGAGCTTTAAAGCCAGGGATGTGGATTTTTTGTCCAAATCCAGTTCCCACTACCGCTACACCAATTGTAGGTAGCTGTTCAGTTGCACCTGTTGCAGAAAACTCAGCCATTCTAGACTATCTCGTGACTTATATTATTAGTGCTTATCTTAAAAATCGCAGGGTAAATGGGTAACGGTAAACCCTACCATATTGAGCAGCGATTGAGGCCATAGTCACCAGCAGCGAATCAATGATTCCCAGGATACTAGCTAGACACCATAGCCAGAATTCTATCAGCTTAAACAGCTCCAACCAAGAGTTACGGTCAAAACCCTTTATTGCACCAATCAGGATGAAAAACGCCCAGGCAAAGGCCGTAAATATGGTCAGGATAATGGTAGCGTACAGGGTAATCGAGATTTGAAAATTAATAGATTCTTGACCGTGAACCTTGACAAAGCGGTATTTATTTCTCTTGTTTAACCAGATCATCAACGGGCCTGCCAGGTTAGCCAAAGGGATAGGTAGACCCATAATCAATAGGGGAATCCATAGCAGGGAGGATAGATGACACAGCATCCCCCAGATTCGAGCTTTCCTATCGTTCCGTGGCACTGTTACTTGATCCATAAAACTGACCCAAAACCGACATTACATCCCATGACTTTGCTCAAGAGTCTGGTTAAGCCATTATATTGTTTAACCGCCGTTGTTTTTCACTGCCTCAACCCAGGTAATTACCTCTTTAGCCAGGTGAGTACCGTCTAAGCGGTCAATTTCCCGGATGCCAGTAGGACTGGTGACATTAACTTCGGTGAGGTAGCCGCCGATAACGTCTATGCCAACAAAATATAAGCCATCTTGCTGCAGTTTTGGCAAGAGCCGGGCACAGATTTCTTCCTCTCGGGGAGTAATTTCCGTAGCCGCTACTCGACCACCCACAGCCATGTTACCCCGAAATTCCTTACCTGTGGGAATGCGATTTACTGCTCCAATCGGTTCACCATTCAAGAGAAAGATCGAAACCCCCCCAGCTAGTGCTAAGTCAGATTCACCACTGCGTAAACTCTGACAAGCTAAGTGAACCGCAACTAGTGAGGTGGAACAGGCAGTTTGAACATTAAGACTAGGCCCTTTTAGGT
>NZ_JAAHGN010000945.1:0-3014 GCF_010672485.1 Moorena sp. SIO2C4
TTCTCAAAGATGACCCCCGGTTTGAGTCAGTGCAGTTACGTTCAGGGCGTGCTCCCGGTGATGCTGATGCTGGTAGTGTTACTCTCGGCCATTTGGATGTGGAAATTTCAGAGGAGGGGATGAAAGACCGAAAAGCAACGATTGAGAAACTGCGTGAGGAATTTGCCAAGTTACCAGGGGTAGCTCCTAGTATTGGTGGTTTTATTTCCCACCGCATGGATGAAGTCCTCTCAGGAGTCAGGAGTGCGATCGCAGTAAAAATTTTTGGTCCGGAACTTTCCGAATTACGAACTATTGGTGCTCAAGTTCGAGATGGGATGCAAGATATTCCTGGTGTGGTGGATCTAATTCTTGAACCCCAAATTCCGATCAAACAGGTGCAAATTAAGTTTGACCGCGCTGCTGCTGCTCGTTATGGTCTTAGTGTTGGTCAGCTGGCAGAAATTGTTGAAACTGCTCTCAATGGTAAAGTCGTGTCGCAGGTACTGGAAGAGCAACAGTTATTTGATTTAGTAGTGTGGTTGAAAGCCGAATACCGCAATAATCTTAATACCATTAGCAACCTCCTAGTTGACACTCCCACGGGCACTAAAATTCCTCTTGCCCAAGTTGCTAACATTAGTTATGGTAAGGGACCAAACACCATCAACCGCGAAAATGTTTCTCGGCTGATTGTGGTTTCAGCTAACGTTGCTGATCGAGATTTAGGTAGTGTAGTTGAAGAGATTCAAGCCACAGTCAAGGAGAGAGTACAATTACCTTCTGGCTACTTTATCCAATATGGAGGACAGTTTGAATCAGAACAACGAGCATCCCAAAATTTACTAGTATTCGGTACTCTGGCACTGATTGTAATTGCTGTTTTAATGTACTTTGCTGTCAAGTCAATTTCAGCAACAGTGATGATTATGCTCAATCTACCTCTAGCATTAACTGGGGGAATTTTTTCCGTTGCCCTCGGTGGTGGTATTGTCTCTGTTGCTTCCATGGTAGGGTTTATCACTCTCTTTGGTGTTGCTACCCGCAATGGTTTACTTCTGGTAGATAATTACAACAATAAATTGGCTCAGGGAATGCCTTTGAGTCAAGTGATTATTGAAGGTTCAACGGAACGATTAGTGGCAATTTTAATGACGGCGTTGACTTCAGCTTTAGGGATGGTTCCTCTCGTAATTGGCACGGGGGCAGGGAAAGAAATTTTACAGCCATTGGCAATAGTTGTGCTGGGAGGATTGTTTACTTCTACAGCTTTAACCTTATTGGTATTACCAGCTTTGTATGCTCAGTTTGGTCGCTTTTTCATATCTAAACCCATCAATTCTGGTATTTCACCTGAAGACTTAAATTCATCCTTTAAACGTGGTTCAGTGGTGGGTCAATAGGTAAGTAGTCAGCTGTAAGCTGTCAGCGGTAAGCTTAGTCAGTATCAACTTTTTTACTGGTTATCAAAAAAATAAATTAGTTTGAAAGGAGTAAAACTATGGGTTCGTGGTTGCAGTCAAATTTAATTGTTCTATCTAGTTTGGGATTGATATTTTTAGCCTCCTGTGGCAATAGTACAAAAGAGACTACTCAAACTACCTCTTCAGAAACTGTCACCAAAACTGAGAAGGTTGATTCCTCCAGCCATGGTGATGGTTACTCCCAAGGTGGTCAAATCATTGAATCTGGCCTTTATCATTTAGAATTGTTGCCTATCGTAGAAAAACAGGGAATTCACTTAGACTTTTTTCTACAACAGGGTGAGGAACACAAAAGTGTATCTAATGCCAAAGTCAAGGCTCAAATCCAGTTACCAAATGGTGAACAAAAGAATCTAGATTTCAGCTATGATCAGGCTGGTAAACATTACGCTGCTTTTTTACCAGGGAAAGCTACTGGGGAATATAAGGTGGTCATTCAAACTGACATTAACGGGAAAAAAATCAACGGTCGCTTTTCCTTTAAACAATAAATATTGAATAACTTTTGTGGGTAAAGACATCATGAATCGTTTGGTTAGCGCATTACTAGTTAGTTCTACTTTATTGTTGGCTCAAAGTTGTTCAACACTAGGGCAATCTGGAGATGCATCTGTTGAGGGAGATAAACACCATGGTCACCATAATCACAATGAGCATGGTCATCACCATGGTAGCCATGGTCACGGAAATAAACCATCAGTAAAGACTAAAGCTATACTAACGACTCCTTCAAAAATTACTTTAGATAAACCAAATAGTTTGGTAATTGATATTCAAGACTCTGAGGGAAATGCTGTTCCTGATTTTGAGGTTTTCCAAGAAAAAATAATGCATTTAATTGTCGTCAGTGATGATCTGGATTTTTACGATCATATTCATCCTGAGTACAAAGGTAATGGAAGGTTTGAAGTTGAAGCTAATTTTCCTAAACCTGGTGATTATACTCTTTTTAGCGATTACAAACCAAGCGGAAACCCAGAGCGAGTGTCTGTAGTAAAAGTAAAAGCACCAGGCACTACTTCATCTCTAAGTGATATAGAAATTAAAAATACTAAAGTCTTTGGCAATACCAAGGTTGAGCTGAGTTTTGATAAACCCAAAGTTCAGGCGAATGAAGAAGTTATGATTAGCTTTAAGTTAAAAGATGCTGCTAATAATAAGCCGGTGAATGATTTACAAACTTATTTGGGAGAAGCTGGTCATTTAGTAATTGTTAAACAATCAGAATCTATAACAGCATCTGATTACATTCATGCTCACGCACTTCCAGGTAAAACTACTGAACCGATACGTTTTGCTACCCAATTTCCTGAAACAGGCACATATAAAGTGTGGGGTCAATTTAAGCGTAATGGTGAGATTGTAACTGCTGATTTCTGGGTCAATGCACTTTGAGCAAATATCTAATTTGGTAAGCATTCAGCAGTTGGCTGTCAGCTGTCAGCTGTCAGCTGTCAGCTGTCAGCCTTTGGCCTTTGGCCACGGCTGATAGCTGTTCGCACCTCAAGCAGCGTGGCCAAAGGCCAGGCGTGCGCGGAGCGCATTAGCTGA
>NZ_JAAHGN010000946.1:0-3013 GCF_010672485.1 Moorena sp. SIO2C4
CTTATCCAGGTTGTACATAGAGGATAGAGAGAATCGGCAAGATGTCATTCCTCTCAATTTTCTTTTGCATAAACAGTGCAGCAGAATGGACTGACGATAAAATCAGCTAATTCAGAACTTTTCCCAAACTTAAAGCTGGCCACCTTTGATCATAATAGCAGGCACTATATATTGGTTGCAGTTCCTGATAGCAATTGGACTGTGGCCGTCTCGATCAAACTTAGTGAACTCAGAGCAGCGGGTAGAAAAGCGGCAATAGGCTTTGCTAGTTTGTTCGTGGTACTGGGCATTATTATTACCTTGGTAGTCAGAGCTTTATCCGATCAGTTAGCAAAACCCTTGGGTCAGTTGGCTAATACTGCCAAAGCGGTGATTGCAGGCAACCTGAACGTTCAGGCGGAGCTTGTTGGTGCTACCGAGACGCAGCTACTGGCTCAAGTCTTTAATAACCTGGTGACACGGGTCAAAGGTCGATTACAGGACCAAGAACAAGAAACTGAACAGGCGCGGACACTAGTGCTAGTCAGCAACCAGCTTCAGCAATCCTTAAACTTCGACAATATCCTACAAACTTCCGTTTATGGGGTACACCTTGCCCTCAACACAGACCGTGTATTTATCTATCGCTTTAATCCTGACTTCAAAAGCGGGATAATTGCAGCGGAGATCGTAAATTCTGGTTTTGTTAAAGCCCTAGGGCAAACTATTTACGAACCAATCACGACCGGGGAAATTACAAAGTTTAAGTTGGAGAAGCTTGTTAGTGTCGAGAACCTTCAACAAGCTACTCTAACTGGTGCTCCTGGGCAGTTCCTTCAACGCCTTGGTGTCGTAGCCAGCCTGGTTGCGCCAATTATAGTTGGGGGTAAACTTTTCGGCTTGTTGTATGCGAATGATTGCTCAAAACCCCACCCTTGGCAGGAGTCAGAACGTGAGTTAATGCAGCAGTTAACTAGACAAATTGGTGATGCCCTTACCCAAGCCCTGCTCCTGGAACAGCAGCAAGCCACGGTGGACATTTCCCAAAGGTTAAATGAGATTACTGCTAGCATGCTTAAATCCTTAGAACGGGAAAAGATTTTCGCGGCTACGGTGGTGGGAATTAAAAGAGCGCTCTCGTGCGATCGCACAATCATTTACCTCCTCGAACAGAATCATAAAGGGTCAATGGTTGGCCTTTCAGTAACTCTGGATGGGTCTGTTACCCCACAAACACAGAAAGAAGAGTTGGATTTTGCCCTAGAGGATGTTGATCACTACCAGTCACGTCAGGTTCTAGCCATTGATAATCTTGAGGGTGAGTTGACCCAGTACCAGCAGTCCCAAGTAGAGAGGCTTGGCCAAACTTCTCTACTGCTTGGAGCTAAGGCCAGTTTAGTGGCACCGATTTTGGTGGCAGAGAACTTGATTGGCTTTCTGGCTGCCCATCAATGTTCACAGCCAAGAGCTTGGCAGGAAACGGATATCAAGGTTTTCACTCAGGTGGCGATTCAATTGGGCTTTGCTCTAGAGCAGGCTAATCTCCTCGAAAAGAGGGAAAGAATTTCTCAAGAGCAAAGACAGGAAAAAGAAGCACTCCAGAAGCAACTGCTGGTACTGCTTGAAAATTTGCAAGGGGCAGCACAAGGAGATCTGACAGTGCGCTCTGACGGGACTTTGGATGAGATTGGTAAAGTTGCTGATTGTTTTAACACAATTATTGAGAATTTGCAAACTCTCGTAACCCAGGTCAACAACTCAGCGGTTGAAGTCAATACCTTACTAGGAAACAACGAGGTGGTAGTCGGTCAACTAGCAGAAGATGCTCTTAAGCAGGCTTCAGAAACCACTCACACCCTGGATTCAGTAGAGCAAATCACCGATTCGATTCAAGCAGTGGCTGAGAATGCTGATCAGGCGGCGAGAGTAGTTGATGGAGTTACAACCACTGTTGAAGCTAGCAGCACTGCTATTAACCTAACTCAGGAGAGTATGCTGGAATTGCGAGACACGATTGGGGAAACGACCTCAAAAGTGAAGCAGCTAGGTAAATCTTCCGAAAAGATTGCTAAGGTGGTTGCCAAGAGCAACATGCTCTTGGTTCAAACCAATGTTTTGGCTATTAACGCTGAGATTGAGGCTGGGCGGTCTGGTAATGGGATTCAGGGTTTTGTCGTGATTGCCAAAGAAGTAAATCAGCTTAGCAACCAATTGATCAAAGCTACCCAGGAAATTCACAAAATAGTAGATGATATCGACCTAGAAATGTCTCAATTAGTGAAGGTAATGGAACAGAGCACTGCTGTGGTGGAGAAGGGCACAAGTCGAGTTGAGGAAGCTAAGCAGAATCTGAAACAGCTGATGGAAGCTTCGTGCCAGATCGAGCAGCTAGTAGCAGCCATTTCCCAGGGGAGTGTTTCCCAAACCGAAACCACTCAGAACGTGGCTATGTTGATCAAAGAGATGGCTCAATTCTCGGAACGCACCGTTGATTCCTCTAGGCAAATTTCAAGTTCCTTAACCTCAACCGTAGCCGTAGCTCAGGAATTGCAGGAGTCGGTTAGTGGTTTTAAAGATTTTTGATAACACCAGCTATCAGCCGTCAGCTGTCAGCTGTCAGCCGTTGGCCGTAGGCCACGCTACTTGAGGTGCTGTCAGCCTTCAGCTGTCAGCCGTTGGCCGTAGGCCACGCTACGCAAACAGCTTTGTGGCACAGGCTTTGACGCTGTGACTTAACTCAAATTAAACTAATACTTACGTATTTTATTCTTAACGGTTTCCTCCTCAACCGTGCCCATAAGCTGATAGCTGATAGCTGATAGCTGATAGCTGATAGCTGATAGCTGATAGCTGATAGCTGATAGCTGATAGCTGATAGCTGATAGCTGATAGCACCTCAAGTAGCGTGCCCATAAGCTGATAGCTGATAGCTGATAGCTGATAGCTGATAGCTGATAGCTGATAGCTGATAGCTGATAGCTGATAGCTGATAGCTGATAGCTGATAGCTGATAGCTGATAGCTGATAGCTGATA
>NZ_JAAHGN010000947.1:0-3009 GCF_010672485.1 Moorena sp. SIO2C4
TTGGGGAGCCAGTGCGGTCTTGGGGGTTCCCCCCATGAGCAACTGGCGTGGTTTCCCCCACTCGCGCTTTGCATGGCTGACAGGGCAGTTAGGACATCGACATTAGTCTCACACCCTTTGTAAGCGCAAGAGTTTGACTTCTGACTTCTGACTTCTGACTTCTGACTTCTGCTATATCTGTTAGCCATTACCCATTACCCATCCCCAATTTGCTGTTGATGATCAGGACATAGCAAATTCCTAATTACCTGGGGAATCTCCTCAAAATGCTCCAAGAGAAAATCCATCAGGGCAAGATGGCGCAAATCAATTGGCTGGGGGCGGCGATAGTTGTGACCGCTGGAAAACCAGCGCTGAACGGTGGCAGTTGAGCGAGAGCAGATACTAGCGATTTGTTCGTAATTCACATCCCATTTATGATAGAATTGTCTAGGAGTCATACCCAGTTGGCAGTTGCTGTAGAGTTCAATTAGATCTTGCTCTCGTTGAGTTAGAGTCCGGGGAGGGGTTCTATATTGATCATCGAAACGGTATCTCCCAGAGGGAGTTCGTAGCACATTGGGGGATTTCAAATAATTTCTAGGGCCAAGAGCCTCAGTGCAAGTCCAAGAATAGGAATCTTGATAGTTGGTTGTTACCGTACGCTTAGGATGCCGAGGTTCAATGTCTTCTTCCCAAGCGGTGTCAGCAACGATCCAAGCTGCACTAGGGGAGTCTTTGTCAAGCCAGATCAGGTAGCAAATTGCCCATTGGCATTGATGCCTGGCGTAGGCGTAGAAGAATCCAATCACAACACCCCAGTCCATTTGACCGTTTAGAGGTCGCCACCTAATGGGTGAGCCTGTTTGATAACGGGGTGTTGCTTTAGGGTTCCAAGTAGCTGGGGGGTCTATTGATGGTGGCGCGATTTCTGTTTTAATGGGGTCAAACACTATATCTGATTCGACCTCGCGGATGGTATTTAAATAACTGGCTATCAGTTTTCCGGTCAGATTCTGAGTTAGGTGCTGGATGAGGACGGTAGCTAGAGTTTTTAGTTCTGGTTCTTCTATATCCATTGACTCTGCATTGAAGTCGGCATCGCCGTAGTGCTTCAAATGGGACAACAGTTGTGTGATGCCGAATTCGTCTAAGGCTTGCTGATAGGTAGGAGGCTGATCGCTTTTTTCTCTAACTGTTTCTACCATAGGAAACTTGCTGGTAATTACATCAATATTATACTTTTATGTATCAAAAAATACATTTTAAGTACAAATCAGGTAAATTTTGACATCAAATAACAGTTGAACTTATAATAGAGATTATGAGCAAACGTATACAAGTAACCTTACCAGACCGGATTGCAGACGATTTACAGCGATGGGCTGATTACGATGGACGCCCTCTATCGAACCTTGCTGCTTACCTTCTAGAACGTGCTGTTACCGAGGCAAAGAAAGAAGATGTTGAATGGGACAAAGAGTCTTGATCTCCACCAACGGTTGATTACGCCATGAGCCAGAGCGCGCTAATCGTGCTTTATCTTAATAACTAGTATGGCTCTTGTAATCTAAGCTAGAAATATCAGCTTGTAGGGTGGGCAAAAACAGTTTGTTTTTTTGAGTATTCTAGATTAGATTACTTGGCCCACCCTACTTTAATGGGGATTTTTTTTAGACGCAAGTCCCTAATCTAAGCTAGAAATCTCAGTCTGTATAAATTCCAGGATAAGTTTAGGTTGCAACGCCTTAATAATCCTCATTAAGGCGTTGCTGAATACTCTATTCAGCAATGCCTTAAAAGCAAATACTTAAGCCGCAACGTTAATCTTCTGGTAGATTTTCCCTCACCCATTTACGCCAAGCTAAAATCATGGTAGTGTCATCCTGGGTTTCTGCCTGCTGCAAAAACTGATTGATAATCTCTACAGAGAGAATCTCAAAGGTGAAATTGTCCTGACAACGAACATATTCTCCATTTTGCAGCCGGTAAATTTCTACAGTTTGTCCTATATAACGCCAAACTTCAGGCACTCCTATCTGCTTGTAAATCCCAAATCGCCGACTGGATGAACTGGTAATATCGACTTCAATCACCAAGTCTGGTGGAGGATCATTGGCTAAATCTACTGTCCTGCCTTGAATACAGTCAACATTGCCGATGTAGTAGCAAGAGTCAGGTTCTGCACCATGCTCTAAATCCTCCCGATTCAGGGTTGTAGAAGCAAACCCTTTGACCCGAAGATTAAGTTCTTCGGTTAAGGTATTCACCATCCGTTCTAGCAGCTGCTTGTATGTCTCATGGCGATCTGAGGGCATCGTGATTTCTAGCATTCCTTGAGCATAGGCAAGACGCGAGGCTCGATGATCTCCTAAGTCTGCCAATAGCGCCTTGTACGTCTGCCAACTGACGTTTTGTAAGACAATTCTCTGGGTAGTTTTGACAGGTGAATCCTCATCTGAACTAAAAGTACTGGCCATTGATGCAGTGATTGTTGTGAAAATGCGATTGGCCGTAGGCCACGCGGGGCGCGTTCGCACAAATCCTTAACAGCAATGCAGCGCCGACCTGTAGGGGTTTCTCCGATTCGCGACTGCATTAAGACAGCAACTTAATCCAATTGGTCTAGATTAATACCTAACTCACGCAGTCGCGCCGCCAAACGTTCTGCTCGTTGCTTAGCTTGTGCCAACTCCTCGCTTGCTAGAGGAATCAAATTCCCCTTAAGGGTTATCCAGCGTAACCATAATCGAGGGATATCGCGAAAACTGCCACGCCACAAACCTAAACTTAATCCCAACTCCGGCATCAGTAACCTGCCCTGATTTAGCACTGCGGGTTTGTAGTGATCACCAACCAGATCAAACCCTTGTAACTTGTTGGTGTAGCGATGCAGAGGTGCGACCCGTGGCGAATTAAATTACGGGTCAAGGGCACCTAAGCGGTCTTGGGGAGGCAGCGCGGTCTTGGGGAGGCAGCGCCTTCATGCGGGGGTTTCCCCCATGAGCGACTGCCGTGGTCCCCCCGGAA
>NZ_JAAHGN010000948.1:0-3009 GCF_010672485.1 Moorena sp. SIO2C4
TCCGTACTCACCGGGCATCAGGACTCGGTATTAAGTGTAGCCTTCAGCCCGGATGGACAGAGGCTGGCCACTGCTTCATCCGACAATACTGCCAGAATTTGGGACTTACAGGGCAATCAAATCGCCGTACTCAACGGGCATCAGGACAAGGTATCAAGTGTAGCCTTCAGCCCGGATGGAAAGAAGCTGGCCACTGGTTCATTCGACAACACTGCCAGAATTTGGGACAACCAGGGCAATCAATTAGCTGTGCTTACCGGGCATCAGGACAAGGTATCAAGTGTAGCCTTCAGCCCGGATGGACAGAGGCTGGCCACTGCTTCATTAGACAAAACTGCCAGAATTTGGAAGGTTGAAAGTTTAGGTGAGCTGCTGCGTCGGGGCTGTGAATTGCTGGAAGATTACTTTGTTAGGAATCCTGGAACTAAGGAGAAGTTATGGGTATGTTGGGAAGAGGGAACAGGGAACAGGGAATCGGGAATCGGGAATTAGGTTCAGAGGTTCGTTCAGGAGGCTCAGAGGTTCAACAACGGTATTCAAATACTCACGGTCGAGGTTCAGAGGTTCACGGTCGAGGTTCAGAGGTTCAACGTTTATCTTCAAATACTCAACGTTGAGGCTCAGAGGCTCAACAACGGTATTCAAATACTCAACGTTTATATTCAAATACTCAACGTTTATATTCAAATACTCACCGACGGTATTCAAATACTCACGGTCGAGGTTCAGATACTCAACGTTGATATTCAGAGGCTCAACTGTAGAACAGGCTTCCAGCCTGTGACTTAACACAGCTGTTCCAACACTAGCGGTGCGTTACGGGTGGGGCTATCCCAACACTACCAAGCGGACAATGAGTGCGATCGCGTCTGCAGAGCGCACCCTACGGCTGTCATGAAATTACAGATCGTTCCCACTATAATTAAGATAGGCTTTTATTTGCGCACCCACACTTAATAATTTTGAAAATGCCAGCCAAGGATATTTATCATGATGCAGTAAAAAATGCACTAATAAAAGATGGATGGACAATTACCAATGACCCTTTAAGTCTTAAAATAGGTAAAAAAGACATCTATATTGACCTAGCGGCTGAAAAATTATTAGTAGCTGAAAAACAAGGACAAAAAATTGCTGTAGAAGTTAAAAGCTTTGTTGGCTCATCAGAAATAGAAGATCTAAAAAACGCCTTAGGACAATATATATTATACGATAAAATTCTTAAACGTAAACTTTCAGAACGTCTTCTTTATTTAGCTATTAGAGAACCTATATTTAATCGCTTATTTAGCAAAGAAGTAGGACAAATTTTATTAGAAGATAACACGCTTAAAATTATTGTTTTTGACCCGGAAGAGGAGGTCATTACAAAATGGATAAATTAGAAAACTATCGCCAAATTATTCGTCAAACCTTAAGCCCTTATGTTAGCATTGATTACTCTAATTTTAACATCCGTAACCATGCAGCATTTGACCGAGAAACAGACGAATATTTAATTATTTCTGAAGGATGGAATAAGCAAGAACATCTTCATAGTTGTTTGATTCATGTGGAAATTAGTAATTCTAAAATTTGGATTCAATGTGACAATACTGAAGACGGCATTGCTAATGATTTAGTGGCAGCAGGTATTCCAAAAAGTGATATTGTTTTAGCTTTTCATCCTCCAGATATTCGCCAATTTACTGAGTTTGCTGTTAGTTAAAATCCGGTTAGATTGCGCATTTACTAGTCTTCCATCGCAGCAGCAATACGTTTGCGGACGCTGGGAGAGCGAAATCCCAGTACAATATCTTTGGGAGAAACACCCCGTTCAATCAATTCACGATCGATATAAATCTCAGTACTATTGTGCTGTATCCAGATTTGACCTTCGATTAGCTCAAGATGCATGGCACAGCCATAGATGCGGTACTCATTACGCCATTCGTTGTGGAAAACCAGATAACGATCCCTTTCTCTATCAAAGATAAGTTGAGCATTGAGATCATAACTGGCAAAGCTTTCTAAAAATTCGCAGGTAATCTGACGATATTGATCTAATTTATCCATTTTTTTGTAAAGCTGTTTTAACTGTATTGTGGAAAATATCTTTGGCCATATTTGGATTATTATAATAAAATTCCCAACACTGGCGGTGCGTTACGGGACGGGCTATCCTAACACTACCAGGCGGAAAATGAGTCCGAGCCCGTCCCTAACGCACCCTACTGGACTTGATTATTGCCTAAGTAATTGATTAAAGCGCTTTAGGATTTTAAGAACCTGCTCCAAGCCTGTCTTATTCCGAAGATAAAATGAATCAGACTCACCATACTTTGGTTTATTGTCTTTGCTCAGTTTTAGAAAAATAAAATCTGGCCCATTGGTGATAAATCCAAAAGCAGGTCTTTTTGATTCAAGATTCCCTAGCATATAACTTAGTGCTTGGGGGATGCCAACTTCCAGGGAGTAATCGGCTCGTTTGGCTTCGATGACTAAAACCCAAAATTCAGGAGTATAGATCAGTAGGTCAAGTCGTCCTGTAATAATTGTTTCTTGATCTTCGGAAGTAATTTCTACGACTTTCTCTGCAGTAAGATAAAAGGGAGGACGATAAAAACCAGCTAGTTTCAATAATGGGGAAAGTACTACCATTTTAACAATAGTTTCCACCATTGGACGCTCTGATAAGTGGAGATAGTCTTTCTTTATTTCGTTTAGCTCTTTTTTTTCTAATTCTGTTAGTTCTGGTAAATCATCTTGCCACTCCCGAAAGAATTCCTCATCATCGGTGCGCTCTAAGCCAAATTTTATTCTTAAATCGTAGAGGGTAATTTGGTTAGCTGGAATTGCGGTAACCATGGCTTGATTTACTATCAGGGAGTAGGGAGCAGGGAGTAGGGAGCAGGGAATAGGGAATAGGGAGCAGGGAATAGGGAATAGGGAATAGGGAATAGGGTGGGCAGATTAATTTGACTCTGATGGTGGGTGGTGCGTTACGGGACGGATTTTCCTAACACTTGC
>NZ_JAAHGN010000949.1:0-3007 GCF_010672485.1 Moorena sp. SIO2C4
TAGAGATAAATAAACGGAACTGTGTTAACTTTTTTAAAGCTGCCAAAAGTCTATCTATTCCCTGTTCCCTGCTCCCTGCTCCGAACGCGCCCCGCGTGGCCTACGGCCTCAGTCCCTGCTCCCTGTTCCCAGATCCGCTGTTCCCTTACCTCAACCAATCAACAGCATCCTTGAGGGCTTTCCTAATCGAAGATTGGGGTAACCCTAACTCTCTCACCGCTTTCGAGGCATCGTAATACATCGGGTGTTGTGCCATCCGCACCCCATTGAGCGGAATAGAAGGGGTTTTGCCGAAAGCAGTTAACACGCACTCATCAATCCAAGCCATACTCAACGGTAGCCAGACCGGAACAGTTTTTTGAGGCGCACTCAATCCAGTAATTTCCCCAAGTTGCTCCAATAACGATTTGAAGGATAGATTTTGGTTACCTAAAATATAGCGATCGCCTTTTTTCCCCCGGTCTAACGCCAACAGGTGACCCTGAGCCACATCCCGCACATCAATAAAATTTAATCCCGTATCCAAATAAAACGGCATTTTCTGCTGTAAGAAGCGCACAATGATTTCTCCGGTAGGAGTTGGCTTAATATCCATTGGACCAATGGGAGCGCTAGGATTAACAATCACCACATCTTGACCAGATTCAGCTGCCTTGATCGCTTCCCGTTCAGCAAAAAACTTAGATTTTTTATAGTCACCCACCAATTTCTCTACAGGACTCTGATGGGTTTCATCCACAATTTCCCCAGGTTTACCCACACCAATAGCCGCTACTGAACTGGTGTAAACAGTGCGTTCAATCCCAGCTTTACCAGCACTTTGTAGCACATTACGGGTTCCCTCGACATTGTTACGATAGAGTAAATCTCGATCCGCTTGCCACAGGGAATAATGGGCAGCGACATGAAATAATACCTGACATCCCTGCATCAGTTGGCACAAGCCTGGATCGTTTAAGTCACCGATAACGACTTCTATATCTAGACCCTGGAGGTTATCGAGTTGGCTAGTAGGGCGCACCAGAGCTCGCACGGAGTATCCTGCTTCAAGTAGCGATCGCACAACATGAGCACCGATAAACCCTGTTCCTCCAGTGACGAAAGCTTTGATTGCCATTGACGCACGCTCCTCTGTTTCCCAATTCCTTATTGCTTATAGCACTACCAATTAAGGTGTTTGACATTTCTAAACTCTGAAACTTAGTCATAGCTTACTTCTGACTTCTGACTTCTGACTTCTGACTTGCGCGTAGCGCTATACCAGAAAATAATCCTACCCAGCAATCTTCCAGCAGACTATACAATACTGGTACAACAATCAAACTCAACAATGTAGACGTAAGCAATCCACCAATAATTGCCACAGCCATCGGTTGTCGCAATTCTGCTCCTGCGCCAAATCCCAATGCCAAGGGCAACATCCCCAAAATTGTCGAAGCAGTAGTCATTATAATCGGTCGCAAACGCACCACTCCCGTTTCCAGAATTGCTTCAGTGCGACTTAAACCACCTCGACGAAGTTGGTTAACATAATCCATCAGCAAAAGCGCATTTTTGTCAAGTAGTCCCAGCAAAAAAATTAGACCAATCAGGGAAATCATGCCAAAATCACTCTGGGTGATCAGAAGTGCCAGCATTGCTCCCACAATAGATAAGGGCAACGACAAGCCCACCACCATCGGTTCTAAGAATCGACCAAAAGGCAAAATCAGCACTAACAGCATACAGGTAACAGACAAGGTCAAGGTGCCAGCAAAACTCCCCAGCACATGACTACTCAGAGCCGAATCTCCCCACAGTTCTAACCTCACACCATCCGGTAAAACTGATTTGGCAAGCTTTACCACCTCCTCAGTAGCATCTCCCAACCTTTGACCCTGGTTAAGGCTAGCACGAACATAAACCCCTCGCTGACCATTAACATGCTCAATCTCAGTAATCCTATTCCCTCGATTATTTTGACCTGTTGCCTCTACATCCACTAATCCTGGTAATGTCTCAATCCGATTTTTGAGATCCGCAGCAGTATTGCCTAACATCTCTAAATCATCACCCAATAAAGCAACTTGAACTGGTTTTTGAGTAGGTAGTTCAATAAACTGAATATCTTCAACACTAGTAGTTACACCAGAGATCTTCGGCAAAGCAGCCCGCATTTTTTCCTGAACCTGAGCAGTAGTATATTGGCGATTACCTTTAAGTTTGACCTGAAGGTTACCTTTGTTCGGATCACCCTGTACCCCCACAACCGTATATACCGATTCCACTTCAGGGAAAGCCAGCACCGCTTCTTCCAACTGCTTAGCCACCTGCTCAGATTGCTTCAGTACCAATTGCATCCCACTGTTAATCGGAAATAGACCATTAAACCCTGACTTTGATACTTGTGGTTTTGATAGTTGTGGTTTTAGCTGCTCCCTAAGGTCTGGATTAGTATCTGAATTAGTATCTAAATTAGTATCTAAATTAGTATCTGAATTAGTATCTAAATTAGTATCTGAATTACTTAATTGCTTTGACTCCTCACTATTAGTATCAAACCCTCCCAAATTCAGAATCTTATTAATTAAATTACCAAATTGAGAGGCACTAGGGATCTGAGGCAACGGTGCTGTATAGGTAATCATAAATTCCCCTCGGTCTAGGGTAGGAATAAACCCCTGAGGAATTAGGGGAATCAGAGAAATCCCAGCCACAAAGCTCAATAACGCTAATCCCACTACAAATTTCCGATGCCCCAGGGACCAGCGCAGCAAATCAGGGTACTTAGGATTAAACCTCAACCAAAAGTCGAAAACTACTGTCGATAATTTTTCCCTGTTTACTGTTCCCGTCTTGATGCAATAGCGAGTGGGGGAAACCCCCAAGACCGCGCTGCATCGCTGTTCCCTATTCCCTGTTCCCTGTTCCCTTTTCCCCTGCCTAGGTTTAAGCCAATAAACCGCAAGAACTGGGCACAAGGTTCGAGCAACCAACAAAGAGGTAAGAACTGCTGCGGAAACCGTCA
>NZ_JAAHGN010000095.1:0-12020 GCF_010672485.1 Moorena sp. SIO2C4
TGGCGGTTGCCCGGTTCACTACCACCAGCTAGGTCAACATCTGAGGGGTCTTGGAGTAAATCTTGCAGGCGCTCCTTCGCGTCTTCAGGGGAGTTAACTACCACAGCTAAGCGGTGTTGATGGTTAGTGCGCCGGACACTAGCGGTGTAGCAAATGTCCTCTAATAAGGTAGGGTCGATATCTCTAGTGGCTAACCAGTCTTGATAAGCCTGAGCCAGGGATTTGACCGCTTCTGGACTATGGGCTGAGAGCGGTAGTAAGTAGGGTGGCTTGAGGGGTCTTGTCTGATCCGGGACTTGGGAGGATTCAGGAGCTTGTTCTAAGATCACATGGGCGTTAGTACCGGCAAACCCAAAGGAACTGACCCCAGCCTTGGCTAAACCAAACTCCTCAGGCCAAGGACTTAGAGTCTGCTGAACCCGTAGCGGTAGAGTATCGAAGGGAATATCGGGGTTAGGGTCTTCAAAGTGCAAGCTGGGGGGTAGTTGTTGATGTTTGAGGGATAAGGCAACTTTGATTAAACTAGCAATGCCAGCAGCAGCTTCCAAATGGCCAATATTGGTTTTAACTGCTCCGACAGCACAATAGTTTCCCTCCTGACGATCAGTGGCAAGCACGGAAGCGAGGGCGATCATTTCCATGGGATCTCCCAGGGGTGTGCCAGTACCATGGGCTTCAATGTAGCTAATTTCCGAGGGTGCTACGCCAGCATTGTCTAAGGCTTGAGCGATCAGTTCTTCTTGAGCTGAACCATCGGGAACCGTCAGTCCCTTGCTACGACCATCGTGGTTAACCGCACTGCCTCGGATAGTGGCGTAAATCGGGTCATTATCAGCTAATGCCTGGGATAGGGGCTTGAGGACAATGCAACCTGCTCCTTCACTGCGAACGTAGCCATTGGCTTTGGCATCAAAGGCTTTGCAGCGACCATCGGGAGACAGGGCTTTTAGCTTACTTAGGGCAATGTGACCAATGGGTGACAGGATAATATTCACACCCCCAGCCAAAGCCAAGGTAGACTCTCGAGTCCAAAGACTCTGACAGGCCAGGTGAACTGCAACCATTGAGGAAGAGCAGGCGGTGTCGATTGCGATCGCAGGGCCTTTAAAGTCGAATAAATAGGAAAGGCGACCAGCGGCAATATTCAAGGCATTACCGGTCAGATCGTATCCTTGGGGCTGAGTGGAATACTCTGGATGAGTGTAGCTGTAATCATTGTTGGAAATTCCCACAAATACTCCAGTTCGGGAGCCAGCCAAGTGGTCTCGCACCTGTCCTGCATCTTCCAGGGCTTCCCAAGCCACCTCTAGCAATAGCCGTTGTTGGGGGTCCATGGCAGTGGCTTCTTGGGGGGAGATGCCGAAGAAGTGGGGGTCAAACTGGTCTACTTGGGGCAAAAAGCCCCCGTAGCGAGAGTTCATTTTGCCAGGAGTATCTGGGTCAGAATCATAGAGGTCATCGAGATCCCAACGGGTTTTGGGGATTTCAGTAATGGCATCGACTCCATCACATAATAGTTGCCAAAAAGCCTCTGGATTTTCGGCACCAGGAAAACGACACCCGATGCCAATTATTGCAATTGGTTCCATGTTAAAAACCCTTTAATGACAACATCATAGTCTTGAGATTGAGTGTTATTGCTTAGTAAGCATATGCCCTACACCCATTAGCTGATAGCTAATAGCTTACATTGATTAGTCAATTTATTTTTAGTGTTTAATAGTCACCAGTAACGTTATTGGATAGCATCCCATTGCTGTAACTCTAGGCTCTAAATCAATAACAAGTATTATAGCTAGATTCAACAGCATTTTTTAATGATACTTTTTACAAATTTTTATGCTTACATTTTTTTAGCAAGCTATGAATATTGAACTAAACCCTGAGCATTTTTTTTAACTATTGGATAGTTTAAAATTAAGACTGGATTAAATTAACGTCCAAGCAACTTTTATAACCGTCTCAGCAAAATTAAAGCCTGGCCTTAATCTAAGTTATAGTTATCAAAATTATCATTAATATCAATATCAGCCGGTTCCATTTCCAGGCGCTCAGCTAACTGATTAATTAAGCAAGCTTGAATCTCGTCTTTAGTAATAGTAATAGATTGGGTCATTTGCCTAACTCTGGTATTTTTTTCAGGGTGACTACAATAATGTTTGGTTTGGTTTGGATATGAATTATCCTGTCAGCCTGCAACAACGTTTTACTGGGGAGCATGTCACTTATGCAGAACATTTGTACTAAAACTCTAGCCCCCTCATGGCTTTAAGCTTGCTCTGATGGTACATAGTTGATCTGTTATGCAACTTTGACCTCCTCCCTTTTACTGCCTTTTGGTAATTGGTAAGTGATAAGTGATAATAGCGGTAATTTTACCTAGTCTCCATTACCAATGACCCGACAATCTTTTGTTGTATCCATTTTAGAGAAGGGGTATGAGATTCAACTTATTGTACCAAGTTGTTCTATTTATTTGTCTGGGTCACTCAGAGAAGTTACGCAGCTATTTACAAAACTTTATAATTTTTCGGCAATGGTAGTAAAAGTTACCAGGGGGCGGGGGTTTGGGGAGATGGGGAGATGGGGAGATGGGGAGATGGGGAGATGGGGAGTTGATGTAGGGTGGGCAGTGGTTGATACAGATCAGATTAGCTGACCAAGCCCGTTGGTAGCCACTGCCCACCATCGGATTAATCACAATGGTGCCAGATCTCAGGAGTCCAGTAGGGTACGTTAATATAATGTAACGCTCTCAATAAATATAGAAACTATAGCATTTTTAATAGCTATTAGGATTATGCTGATTATCAGCCAGTAATCTTAATTTTGCTTCAATTTTTGGCTTTAAATTCGGTTCACGTTTAATGATTGCCTTAAAAGCTCGTTTAAATGATGAAGTTAAAATTAAATTAGTCATTGTTTAATTCGGCGATAACATCATCAACTGTACCCCGAAAAACGTTACCTTGTTGATATTATTGGTGAGCTTTAGTAATATTAACAGTGATTTCTTCTCTTCTTTGTTCAATTTGTCTATGTCTAACAATATTAATTAAATCGTTCTGTTCATCTAAATAAAGAGCGTCAATCATTTATAAAATTTGATTGAAGTTACTTGTTATAATTTTTTCCTCTTTTGTCAAAAAAAATCTTATTTTACTCTAATTTAATCTAATTTATTCCTAGAGGGGCGACAAGCGCCCCTCTAGGTTGTATGTAAGCATATGCGCTACTTGAGGTGCTGCGCGAACAGCTATCAGCCGTGAGCCAAAGGCTCACGCTTGGCCTTGGCCGTTGGCCACGCTACGCGAATGGCCACGCTGCTTGAGGTGCGAACAGCCGTCAGCTAATTAACGGGAGGTAGTTCACCTAGGGTGGGCAGTGCTTAATACAGATAACCTTACAAAGCCCGTTGCTAGGCACTGCCCACCCTAGCCATCTTTTAGGGTACGTTACTATAATGTAACCCACCATCTCAATAAACATAGAAACTATAGCGTTTTTCATAGCTACGAGGTACACATAATTTTTTACTTATTGCCTCTTGCCTCTTGCCTCTTGCCTGCTCCCTGCTCCCTAAAAAAAAGTACCTCACCTAATTCAAAACCGCTATATATGACCACTGCCACTCCACCCCTAACCTTAGAGGAGTTCCTCAAACTCCCAGAAACCAAACCCCGATCAGAATTTATTAATGGGGAAATCGTGATTAAGCCCATGGCACAAGGCCAACATAGTCTGCTTCAGATTGAATTGTGTCAAGCTATCAATCGAGTCGCTAATCCCAACAAAATTGCCAAGGCTTTTCCCGAATTGCGCTGTACCTTTGGGGGTCAATCAATTATTCCCGACATCACAGTCTTTCGTTGGGAAAACATCCCCATTGAACCAACTGGCAAAATTGCCAACCGCTTTGAAATATCTCCAGATTGGGCAATCGAAATTCTTTCCCCAGACCAAAGACAAACCAAAGTCCTGAGCAACCTGATCCACTGTTTGCGTCACGGAACTGAACTAGGATGGTTAATTGATCCGGAAGAAGAAAGTATTATCGTGATCGATCAGACTCAACGATTGGAAATTCTTTCAGCAACGTCTACGTTACCGATTCTCAATGGAGTAGAGTTAGAACTAACAGTTGAGGAAGTTTTTGGGTGGTTAACTCTAGGGTAGACCGTATCAATCTTAATTTAGGGAGTATTGGTTATTTCCACAATCATTTCTCCTTGCTGCAACTGTTCTAAAGCATCAGGCAAAGTAGCGCTTAGTAATTGCCGTAAGTTGCGGTTTGTGACGTTACCACAGGTTAGCCACAAAATTTGAGGAGGTGTTCCCAAACGACATACTAAATCGATGAAGTCACTATCTTTGGTCATAATAACAGCGTTTTGAGATCGTGCAGCTTCAAATATCTCGATATCATGAGCATCTCGAAGATCCAAGTCTCGCAGAGCAAAAGCCTCTAAGCCAAAAGTGGTTGACAGCCAATTTGCTAATGTTGGAGGCAATTGAGCATCAATCCAAATCTTCAGGTGCGACCCGTGGCGAATTTAATTCGCCAACGGAAAGCGCACCTAATGCTGTCAGTCTGGGAAAATCAGTGCGTCGTGCAGCAAAAAGTAGACAAGCTTGAATATCTGCGAGTTCCAAATCGGGGAAATCTTCTAAAATTTCAGTAACACTAACATTTTCAGCCAACATTTCTAAAATATCGGTAACTCGAATTCGCATCCCTCGAATGCAGGGACGACCACCACACTGACCAGGGGTTTGAGTAATGCGAGCGATCAAGCTAGTTTTTGAATTCATGAGGGTGTCTAAAAGTTGCTTTGTTTGTCTCCATTTTACTTACATATGTAAGGATATGCGCTACTTGAGGTGCGGTCAGCGGTCAGCGGTCAGCCGTCAGCTGTTGGCCTTGGCCTTGGCCTTTGGGCCACGCTACGCGAATGGCTGATAGCTGATAGCTGATAGCTGATAACTGATAGCTGATAACTGATAGCTTACCCCTAAGCCTCCCCCCATCCCTCAATGGTAGCTACCAAAATGTTAACTAAAGGATGGTCTAGGGCTTCCTTGAAAGCTTCCACTCCTCCAGCTTTCAGAGCATTGATCACCTTGGCTTTTAGGTTTGGGTTATTCTCAATTTGGTCAACAACTTCACTGACAACTATCATCTTTTCTTTGCTCGTTGTAGTGGGATTAGTTTGGGATAGTTGCTCCAGAAGTTGCTGGATTTCAGCTGCTGCTTCGGCTAGGCTTTGTTTTTGCTCTGGTGTCGCATTATTATTCTCAATATTTTGTGTAGCGTTGTCGCCGGTCGCGACCGGAGCATTAGCATTAATAGCGTGCCTTTGGTCTATATTAAAATTACGTGAATTATCTGACATATTATTCTCCGCTTCAGCTTTATTTATAACTTTGACTATAGAATTGGATGACTGGTTACTGATCAAAGCGTCTATAACATCCTTGAAGTTATGAACATAGCGAGTGTTAGCCTCATCTTTACCCTCTAGAAAAGCAATTATTTTAGCATCTTCCAACCTAGCATTATCATAACTTTCCAAAAATTGTCTCTCAACCTTACCCTTATCTATTGATTCTGGAACTTCCAAAGTAAGTAAAACATCATTTCCCTTCCTCTCAATTCCTTGAATCGAATCACCAGTAATTTCATGATTTTCCGCCATTAATTTTTGAAAGGCTTGACGAAATGCTTCTGGATTAACCCCATTACGCAGAAGAATCTGCACCGTATTCGTAATCTGCTTATAAAGCTTGTCAAAATCCCCTGGTTCAAA
Source organism: Moorena sp. SIO2C4 (assembly GCF_010672485.1). Lineage (NCBI taxonomy): Bacteria > Bacillati > Cyanobacteriota > Cyanophyceae > Coleofasciculales > Coleofasciculaceae > Moorena > Moorena sp. SIO2C4. The sequence continues at coordinate 5,808 of NZ_JAAHGN010000095.1, forward strand.
AACCCGATTAAAGTCATGGGGACGACGCTCTCGACTTCCCATATCATTGGGATTCTCTAGTAAAAATAAAAACCGACAATCAACCTTAGTTAAGGTAGTTGTTGAATCAATATTCCACGCTTCTAAACAAGCTCCCGTAAGATAAGCATGGGTAAAATCAGTACCAACGCAATTAGCTTTAGTTAAATTAGCCCATTCTAAATTAGCATCCTCTAAAGTTGCTTCGCTAAGATCAGCCAGTTTTAAATTAGCCTTATTTAAATTAGCCCCTTTTAAATTTGTACCTCTAAGATTACCATTAACATAAGACTTATTGTAACCATTACCACTAACCAATAATTTTCTAACAGCCGTATCAGCTAAGATAGTATTACCAGGTCTAGCTCGGTCAAGCTTAATAGTATTTTTCCAACAAGTACGAGTAAGATTAGCCTCTCTTAAATCTGTACTTTTAAGAATAGCTCCCGTAAAATCAGCATCGGTTAAGTTAGCCTTGTAAAAACTTGTTCCTCCTGTGGCAGCAAAAGCAATAGCAATAGTGCGAATCCAGGCATCTCTGGGGTCCCCCTTTAGAGCACGCCAGCCCAGGTAAGTGCCAAGTAAAACGAAGGCGAAGGCTCCGGCTAAGGCTACGGCTACGGCTACGGCTTCGGCTAAGGCTTCGGCTAAGGCTACGGCTAAGGCTACGGCTACGGCTACGGCTACGGCTAAGGCTAAGGCTTCGGCTACGGCTACGGCCACAGCGAAGGCTACGGCTAAGGCTACAGCTACGGCAAAGGCTACGGCTACGGCTTCGGCTAAGGCTCCGGCTGCGGCTTCGGCTAAGGCTACGCCTACAGCTTTGGCTACGGCTACGGCTACGGCTAAAGCTACGGCTAAAGCTACGGCTAAGGCTACGGCGAAAGCTACGGCTCCTCCGATGCCTTGACGAAGGATAACAAAAAATAAGACAATTATTACAACCAGTGCTATCCAGCCGAAAATTTGTACCTCTACCTTGCTAGACACAAATATTGACGTTATTAACACCCCACCCAATAAAGAAATAATTCCTGATAGTCCTGACGTTATCCAGGAAACCAACAGAAGAACAATTACCTGCCGTTTTTGTAATCCAGCCTTTGCCTTACAGAACTGAGTTTCCTTTAGAATAGCATTCTTAAAATTTGTTCCTCGAATATCAGCGTAACTAAAATCTGCTCCTGAAAGGTCTTTCTCCTGAAACGATTGACCTCTAAGATTTACCCCTTGGAAATCCCGTTGTCCTGCTGCATATCGTCTCAGAACTTTTTTAGCTTTCATTAGCGATAATTATATATAGTTGAATGAAGGCCGAATCGCTCCTCGATGTAAACTACAGTCGATGAATCAGGATTCCGGAAATACTTACGTAGGAATAAATTTACTTGGTCACATAGGTTTTCTTGTAACCCTGTTACCGTCCCACCCCTGGGATGCGCTACGCACAGCCAAAGGCGATTGGCCTACGGCCACGCTACGCGAACGCAGGTATTCAGTTAGGTTCATCTGAACTAGAACACTGTTACCAGCAGTGCGATTGGCCTACGGCCACGCTACGCGAACGCACCAGTACCAAGAACCAACATTCCAATTCAAACGCGATCGCACCAGAACCAATATCCCAATTCAAACGCGATTGGCCTACGGCCACGCTACGCGATCGCACTCTTTGGCAAAAACCAATCATCCCAATTCAAGCCCATCGCTAATTAAAACTTGTTCAAGAATAAGCTAAGTTTAGAGGCTCCAGCTATTTCCCAGTTTCTTTGCCATCTTCGTATATCCAGCACATTCTTTCCGGATTTTTTACAAATATGAGATAAACCATTAGCAGCTGTGTATACCCGCACAGCTGATCACACAGGTGCATCTTACTGATTACTAAATTACTATGTTGGACTTCTTTTTGAGCCGCGACACCAACTGGCTGTTTGAAACTGCCATGGACAACCCCGAATTGGCTCCGTCCGTGGTTGAACTGCTCTTCCTAGAAGAGATTAAGTACAACGTTCGTGACAGCTCAATCTTAAAACACGACTATCATCTGACAAATTTAAGACAAGTCTATGTTGACACTCTCCGGTCTAAAGACCCGGGGCAGGATAGTAGTTATCAATAGTGCTAAGATAATAAGTTGCACTATATATAAATAGTTCATGTAGGGTGGGCAGTGCTTGATACAGATCAGATCAGCTGACAAAGCCCGTTGCTAGGCACTGCCCACCATCGGTGTAGCCCCAATCGGAATCTGATCGGATTGGCCGTTGGCCACGCGGGGCGCGATCGCACTTCCCAATTCCATTAAATTAAAACCAAAAAAAATAGCCGTAGAAATACTATCCACGGCTATTTCACTGCTGTAAACCCTATGTCATATCTATCAGTTTCCGAATCAATCCGCATGTGATCCTACGCGAACAAATCGGATCCTTTGACCGGGGGGGGAAACCCCCCCAGAAATTTAACCTATTAACGCCAAGTCCGATACTTGGTTGCAAAACTAATTACTTCCCCTGGAATACCCGTCGGCTGCAAAGGGCTCCACTCGGAAACATCTGCATACCCCAGTACATAAAGGCCGTAAATAGTATTAGTTACTGCTTCAGGAGAACCCTTAATATACTTAATACGTTTTTTCTTCGGCTTAGAATCATCAGCATTATTGTCTTGATTCGGAATAAAGTCTGTAGACATGACTAAAAAACTCAATTACGTTTATAATGATTATTGTAATGATTATAGTTTAATTTTTCAAGGGTTTTGAAAAATTTTTTTTGGGGAGGTAATTTTAGGAGAAATTGTCAGGGTGGGCAGTGCTGAATAGGGATCACCTTAAAAAGCCCCTTGCTAGACACTGCCCACCTTACGATTCATCTAGCTTATGTAGGCTGGGCAGTGCTGAATATATATCCTCTTAAAAAGCCCCTTGCTAGACACTGCCCACCCTAGGATTCATCTAGTTGCTCTTGTTGTGTTGCTGGATCTGGACTAAACCATTCTATTACCTTGTCATTAAGAAGTCCGCTAAACAGCCATGCCCCTAATCCTACAAATAAGGTCGCTATTATGCTCATCAGAGCAAGTTTATTGGAGAGATTCCATTTCTTCTCTGTGGGTGACTCATTCAAGGTAACTTCTAAATTCTTGTTGTTAGAATCTCTACCTGCTGCTCCTATGACCGTACTTCCGTCCCCAACCTTGATTTCGCTTTTTTCAGACATAGTTTTACTACCTGTCGCTTCAATATTAATATTAATAGAACTAGCAGCTTTGTTTAGCTGTCGATCTATATCTGGTTGTTCATCTTTTGTGAACTTCTTTAAATCTATCACATCATCAATTAAACTTAATACCTTAACTGTATTATAGGGAGGAATATCACATTTATCCGTATGCTCACCATAAGCAATCCGCTCTCTTAATTTATCAAATTCATAGAAATGAGGATTTTGACTGTTTTTACAAGTAGAACAATTACAGGGGATTAACTTACTACACCTCAATCGGTTATAAGAATCATGGATCTGATCTAGTTGGTAAATAACAGTAGTCAACAAGTCTCGTTTATGTCTACCAGTAACTCTAATTTGAATTTCTCGCTGTTCGTAATATTCAATTACTTCTGCTTTGGTGTTATCTTTGTTTAAAATAACACCACTTTTCCACACATATTGCTGCTGGTAAATCCACTTATGCATTACTACAATAAACCGAGTAATAATACCTTTCGGCATGAATTCATAGGTATAGCGGAGAATTAGATTGTCAGATTCATCCCAATCATACTTAGGTTGATTTAACGTTAGTAGTTGTGGCGCGATGTAGCTATCTTTCCTCCCAGGGATTAGATAGCAAAGTTGAAACTTGATCATCAATTGTAGCAGTTCATCCTGCATATAAGCATATTTTTCTTCCGACCAAATTTTTTCTAAATCAGCGCGGTTAAAGCAACCTAGATTGCGACTAACGTCATCGTTATCCAGCACTTTATATACAGCATCAGTACCCCATTCCGGTTTGAGAATCACCGTTTTCTTTAACAGAGGGTCATCTTGAAAATGCAAACACACTCCCAGATCGTGTAGGTACCCGCTTAACTGTAATTTATCCTTGTATAAAGTAAACCCATTTTTTGAGCAGATCCTTAGATATTCCTCCAGACTGATGTGATTACGGCTATCTTCTTCTAAAGCTTCTCGGACTTGTTTCCATGTTCTAGGTAAAGCTGCTTCCTTGATGTGGGGGAGGTTGCTAATATCAAATTTAATTTGGGTAAGAATATCCTCTAAACCTCGGTTAGTCGCTAGGTTGGTTGCTAGGGTTTTTTTCAGATTGGTAAACTGTCCCCGTAAGGCGCGCTCGTTTATTTCTCTATGACGATCTTGTTTCTCGTTCTTGATAATTAAGAGAGGACTGTTGTCGCTTAAGAGTTCTACTATCTTAAGCCAGTAGTGGAAGTCTGTGTCTTCTTTCCTGGTATCTGCTACTAGGGTGTAAAGGGAACGTTTGGTCAGGAAGAATTGATGGGTGGCGTGATAAATTTCTTGTCCCCCAAAGTCCCAGATATTAACCCGAAATTCTCGACCGTTATCCAGTGGAAATTACCATTGGATAATGTCAATTCCTTCTGTAGATTTTTCGTTTTTCTGTAGTTGATAGTCTGGGTTTTCTATCTTTTTGGCTAGTGTTGTTTTTCCAGCACCTGGTTCACCGACAATCAGGAGTTTTGCTTCATAGATATAATCTTTTCCTTCTTTCAGCAGTTGTCGGAAATAAGCTCTGATTGCTTCAATACCATCTTCTGCAATTTCTATTGGTGGAGTTTCAAGGGGATTTCCGCTTAAATCAAGCTGGGTTAATTTGGTAAGCTTGGTGATGGAGTCTGGGACTGTTTTTAATTTATTATCGCTTAAATCAAGCTCGGTTAAGTTGGTAAGCTTGGTGAGGGATTCTGGGACTGTTGTTAATTTATTATCGCTTAAATCAAGCAGGTTTAAGTTGGTAAGCTTGGTGAGGGATTCTGGGACTGTTGTTAATTTATTATCGCTTAAATTAAGCTCGGTTAACCTAGATAGGTTTCCGATGGATTCTGGGACTGTTGTTAATTGATTATCGCTTAAATTAAGCTGGTTTAATTTGGTAAGCCTACTGATTGACTTTGGGACTGTTATTAATTTATTACTGCCCAAATCAAGCTGGGTTAAGTTAGTTAGCTTTCCGATGGATTCTGGAACTGTTGTTAATTGATTATCGCTTAAATCAAGCTGGGTTAATTTGGTAAGTTTAGTGATAGATTTTGGGACTGTTATTAATTGATTTTTACCAAAATCTAACTGGGTTAAGTTAGTTAGGTTTCCGATGGATTCTGGGACTGTTGTTAATTTATTATATTTTAAATTAAGCTGGGTTAAGTTAGTTAGGTTTCCGATGGATTCTGGGACTGTTGTTAATTTATTACCTGTTACATTAAATTGGGTTAAGTTAGTTAGGTTTCCGATGGATTCTGGGACTGTCGTTAATTTATTACCTGTTAAATTAAGCTGGGTTAAGTTAGTTAGGTTTCCAATGGATTCTGGGACTGTTGTTAAGTCATTAAAGCTTAAATTCAATACTTCCAACTGTGGTAAATTAAAAACTTCAGTTAGGATTTCAGTTAACTGTTCACCATCGTACGAAACCAAAGCCCTGCTTAAATCTAACTGTTTAAGCTGCTTCTCTTTTGCTTCTCTTATTCTATAAACAATATGTTTTGGTACAGCCATTTTTATCACTTATTAATTAGAAATTATAGCGGTTTTAAATAAATTATAGCGGTTTTAAATTAGGTGAGGTACAATTTTTTTTAAGAAACAGGGAGTAGGGAGCAGCGATGCAGCGCGGTCTTGGGGGTTTCCCCCATGAGCGACTGCATCAAGACGGGAGCAGGGAGCAGGTAAAAGGCAAGAGGCAAGAGGCAAGAGGCAAGAGGAACCCACCCCTAACCCCTCCCAGGAGGGGAAGGCAAGAGGCAAGAGGTAAAAAATCCTATGTACCTCATTAAAATAAAAACTGCTATACTTATCAAGTTCGTAGGGTGCGTTAGGGACGGGGGAGCGATGATTGTAGTGTTAGGATAATCCCTCCCGTAACGCACCATCCAAACGGCAAAAATGAGATGCACCCTTTCAAGAATACCAAATTTTAGCATATAAC
>NZ_JAAHGN010000950.1:0-3000 GCF_010672485.1 Moorena sp. SIO2C4
ACCCGAGACGTTCCATCAATCGTCTGCAATCATTCAATCCCAGATATTTCAGCGTCTGATTATTACTAATATCTGGTTTATTAATATCTGGTTTATTAATATCTGGTTTATTATCCCAGGAGGTTAATAACAGGTCTACTGCCTGGTCATAAAGCTGATAGCGCTCCAAAGGCAATCGGAAATGATAGCGGTGAATTAGGGTAATAATCGTTAACAATAGGGGATGTCTTGCCAGGTTTCTAATCTGATCATGCTCAGATAGTAGGTTGATCAGGCTTTCTTTCAGTCGTTGTGCTTCTGCTTTGTCTTGAATCTGACTATAGTACCAGCGCTGAATAAATTCTTCAATTTTACTGTCATCAAATAACTGAAGTTGATAGTGATAAAATTTTTTGTTCCATAAAAACTCCCAGGGGTAATTTGAGTTAAGGTAACGGTCGTTATCGGAGGTAATAATTAACCAATTGTTAGGAAATTGCTGGAGAAAATCCTTAATTTTCTCTACGATTTGCTCACCTTTGGCTGGTTCTGTGACTTGATCGAGCCCATCGAGCAAAATCAATGTTCGTCCATCCTCCAGCCAATGTTCAAAGAAACCTTTAGGCAGGGATTTCACCAATAGGGTTTTTTCAGCAAACTGCCGTGCATAGTCTAGAATACTGATATCTGAATACTCGACCCAATCCCGGATATCAATTAAAATCGGCAGCCAGTCAATATCTGGCGCTAACCCAATTGCTTCTGGTTGCTTCTGGGCTAACATTACAGCAACATAATTCATTAAGGTGGTTTTACCTGAACCAGGCGCACCCAGTAGTATCACGTTCCGGGATTTAGCAGAGGTAGCCTGCCAGGTTTTTACCGCTAATAAATATTGGGCAAGAGTTTTTTTAACCGTTTGCGTACGCAATGGTTGCCATGACTGATCGGGTAAGGCTACCTGAGGGTGAAAAGCCCGCAACTCTACCGGTCGCTGACTACTGGGAGGATGTAACACTTCTACCTCAGGCATGACAAAAATTTGGTCAAGCTTAATGGCATGGTTTCCATCCTGTGGACCGACCAACATCCCAGCAAACTTAACCTCATCAACGCTGTTGGAAATTTGCTGGAAATAGTTTTCCTTAGTTAGTTGAAATTCTAAATAACTGCTGGTTTTTTCACTATAAGTCTTGACAAAGGTTTCCATCCACGGAAGAATAAAACTATCTTGTGGTTGAGTGGGGGCATAGTTTGAGGCTACCTGCTTAAATTTCTCCACAAGTAGAGGGGTTAAGGGTATTTTGTTATCCTCTTGGAGGGGTTTGTGTAATTCCTCCTGTACTTCCCTATCTTGGAAAAAGTCTTCCAGAAAAAACGCGATCGCATCAGGAGCAGAATAATAAAAAAGGCGCTGCTCTGGTGCCAAGGGTTCTTCTCGCATTAGGGCAGCTTTGAGTCCTTGCTCTACTGCTTTGTGGATGTCGGCAGGAGTTAGCCTAGTTTGAATTTTTCTCCCTAAAATAGGGGCAACAGATTCAGCAACAACAGAAGCAATTTCCCAAGTCATAGGGCAAACTCAATTTTCCCTCAACAATTATTATCGTAGTCTTTAGTCATAAGCTTGCTGCTTCTTACTTCTGTTACCCCTATTGCCCCTCTTGAAACACCCAATTTGTTAATTCACCCAACGTCAGCATTCAGCCGTCAGCATTCAGCCGTCAGCCTTTGGCACATCAAGTACCGTGCGCGTAGCCCATTAGCTGTTCGCGTAGCGTGCGCGTAGCGCATTAGCTGAATGCTGATAGCTTACCACCCAACAACCTGATCAACTTACGGCCATCCCTTACCCTTGCTCAGCTGTTGGAATCTTCAGTTCCCTGTAATCGCCAACCGGGTTTAACGACCTGATTTCTACTACGAGCAATCACCAAGCTATCGTTTGGCACATCCTTGGTAACCACAGAACCAGCTGCCACAGTGACATCCTCTCCTAAGGTCAGTGGTGCCACCAAAACACTATTCGAGCCAGTCTTAGTGCGATCGCCTATCTGGGTTTTATGCTTTTTAACACCATCGTAATTGGCAGTAATGGTACCTGCGCCAATATTCACTCGTGACCCTAGGGTAGCATCTCCCAAATAAGATAGATGAGAGGCATTAGTGCGATCGCCTATCTGAGTATTTTTCAGTTCCACAAAATTTCCAATACGGCAGGATTCTCCTACTTGGGCATGACCCCGAAGATGAGAATACGGACCAATACGGGTGCCATCTTGAACCACAGAATCACTTACCACTGAATATAGCACCGTCACCTTATCACCCAACTGGCTATTTTCAATCAGACTCCCTGGGCCAATCCTGCTACCAGCACCAATGACAGTCTTACCCCGCAAATGAGTTTGGGGCTCGATGGTGACATCAGGTTGCAATTGGACAGTCTCATCAATGGTGATACTGTTTGGGTTAATTAATGTCACCCCTGCCTTCATCCAGCCATCCTTAATCCGCTCTTGCAAAATCTGCTCAGCCATGGCCAGCTGTTTACGGTCATTAATCCCGAGAATTTCGTGGGTTACTTCCACATCCACTGCCATTACTGGCTCAACCATGGTAACCGCATCCGTTAGGTAATACTCATTTTGGTCATTATCCGCAGACAGTTTTGGTAGGACCAAAGCCAATTGAGACCAGTTGAAGCAATAGACACCAGCATTGATGCGGTTATTTTGCTTTTGAGCATCAGTGCAATCCCGGTGTTCCACAATCTGTTGCAGCTGATTGTTACTATCACAGAAAACCCGTCCATAGCCCGTGGGATTCGGCAAATGGGCAGTTAGGATCGTAGCGCCATTGTTATGGGCTTGATGGCTTTCTAATAGTTGTTTAATGGTGTCGGGACGCAACAATGGAACATCACCATTTAAGACCAGTAAGTCTCCCGTATCGTCTGCCAAGTGGGGCAACAGTTGCTGGACGGCATGACCAGTACCCAATTGCTCTTTCTGTTCAACGAAT
>NZ_JAAHGN010000951.1:0-2999 GCF_010672485.1 Moorena sp. SIO2C4
TATAAAAATGGACGAAGAAAGAAGACAAGCATACCTCAAATTGATCCAGCAACTGCTAACTTGTCCCAGCGGTGAAGTAGTTAAAATTATTGAGAGCAACCGCGAGTTAGTGGATGCATGGTTATTGCAGGTAATGGCACAAGAAGCAGAAAAACTAGCAGCCGATGGCAACCAAAACGCTGCTGACTTTTTAGCTAGTCTCAGGAATCAGCTTTTAGAAATAATTTCAGAATCCTATACCTTAGTTAATCCTTCATCCGAAGACTATCTGGAATTCTTGAAAGAGGTATTGCTAGCAACTGCGTACAGCAATAGCGACCCCACAGTAGTATACCCACTCCTGGAAGAAAACCTAGACAAACTCGATCATAACTTTATCGATATCTTAAAAAACTGGGCAAGTTATCAACTCTCAGAAGCGGAACCAGAAACAGCAGATTTTATTGCTATAGTTATTGGCAACTTCAGCAAGTTTATCAGCAATTTTCCCCTGGGCAATAAAGCAAATTACATCGAAATTGCTATTGCTGGTTACGAAATAATACTAACAGTTATAAACTGTAAAAGTAACCCGGGAACTTGGGCAAGGACTCAAAATAACCTGGGCTATGCCTACAGTGACAAAATCAATGGAGATAAAGTTGATAATCTCGAAAAAGCCATTAAAGCATACCAACTAGCTTTGTCCGTTTATACCAAATCAGACTTTCCCGAAGATTGGGCAAGGACTCAAAATAACCTAGGCTATGCCTACAGTAATAGAATCCATGGAGATAAAGCTGATAATCTTGAACTTGCGATCGAAGCATTCCAACTAGCTTTGTCAGTTATCACCAAACAAAATTTCTCCCAATATTGGGCAAGCACTCAAGCTATCCTGGGTCTTGCCTACAGTAACAGAATCCGTGGAGATCAGGCTGATAATCTCGAAAAAGCCATTAAAGCATACCAACTAGCTTTGTCCGTTTATATCAAAGAAGATTTCCCCCAATATTGGGGAAGGATTCAAAATAACCTGGGCATCACCTACATTTACAGAATCAGTGGAGATAAAGCTGATAATTTTGAAAAAGCCATTGAAGCATACCAACTAGCTTTGTCCGTTTATAGCAAACAAGACTTGCCAAAAGATTGGGCAATGACTCAAAATAACCTGGGCTATGCCTACTTTTACAGAATTCGTGGAGATAAAGCTGATAATCTCGAAAAAGCCATTGAAGCATACCAACTAGCTTTGTCAGTTATCACCAAACAAGATTTGCCCGAAAATTGGGCAATTTTTCAATATAACCTGGGTAATGCCTACAGTAAGAGAATACTAGGAAATAGTGCAGAGAATCTGGAAAATGCGATCGCATCCTATCAAAATGTTTCAGAATTCTACACCCGTGAAGCCTTTCCCGAAGATTGGGCAGACATCCAACGTAATATTGGTAAACTGCTGGTTCAGCAAGGAAGCTGGTATGATGGGCTATCCCGCTTAGAGCAAAGTCTCGCTATCTATCGCCAAACCGAAAACCTAGAAGCCCTTGCGGATTCAATATACCATATTGCCCGCACCCATCATTTAATCATGAACCTAGACAAAGCCCGGATGAATTACCGGGACGCTCTCCGCATCTACAATCATCTCAATAATCAACCAGGAATAGCTATCTGCAAAACGGGATTAGGCATGCTGATGATTTCCATTGGCTTTATCGACGATGCCCGACAAGAACTAACCCAAGCTTATGAAATTTGTCATACAATTAAGAATAACCAAGGAATTGATAATATTCAACAACTCCTCCAAGTAATTAACAAAATAAAAACCAAGCCATAGCCATGAGTGAAGCCGATAAACTTTGGGATGAAACCGACGAAATTTTTACTAGCTGGAATCTTAAAGACATTCCTTTTTCTGAAAGTGCTTCTAGCTTGGTATCAAACCTAGACCAAGTTTTCACAGGTCGCACCCAGGAGTTAAAGACGATATTTCATTTGTTGCGGGGTCGCGAACGGAAGCGGATATTAGTCTACGGTTCCGTTGGGATTGGTAAAACAGCATTTATTTTAGAAGTCTTGAGCGTCTTACAACGAAAAAGTAAAGATACTCTCGCTACCTATATCAGTCTACCCTTTGAAACTGATTTAGCAACCGCTGCTTTGATTGCCCTAGCTCGACATATGCCAGAGGATGAGTGGGCGCAACAACTGTTAAACAACATGGGATTGATGAGTGAATCGACTCGCAAAACCAAGACCAAGTTTGATGTAAAAATTCCAATGGTTGGGGGAAGTATTGAAACGGAATCAAAACCCGTTAATGCCCCAAAGTTTCCCACCCTCACTTTTCAAGACTTATTGGAAAGGGCGCTGGAAAAGTATAGTCGTGTGGTGATTGCTATCGATGACTTAGATAAACAAGACCCAGCTAAGGTGCGTCAACTATTGCACGATGCTCAAGGCATGCTCAAAGGTGATGCTTGGTTTATTTTGACTGGGCATCCTTCCGGGTTGACTCGGGATTTGTTGATCTCTGAACGAGGATTATTTGATTTAGCATTAGAGATTAAAGCATTAGACCAACCCACCACTTATCAAATGTTAATTAACTATCTCGCTAGCGCCCGGATTAACAAAACCAGCAAAGACGAAACTAATCCTGATGCGGTTCATCCCTTCACTCTAGAAACCGCTAGAAATCTGTGCGCACATTCCCAGGGGATACCCCGTTGGTTCAATCGCATTGCTAATTATGTATTACTGAAAGCAGCGGATTTACAAGCAGAAAAGATTACACCAGAGGTATTTCAGCAAGGTTTAGAGTATGTCAGTCAGAAACTGCGTGGTCAGTCAGAATTAACTCCTGAAGATTATTATGTCCTTGACTTAGTTTTAGAAAAAGGGGTGCTATCCGATGAAAACGTAACCATGGATGACCTCAAGCGTCTTAAAGCTCAACAGTTTACTCAAGTTTTACCGATTTTAGATAAATTAATCCAATTTGACTTAGT
>NZ_JAAHGN010000952.1:0-2998 GCF_010672485.1 Moorena sp. SIO2C4
TCCTTTGGACTCGGGCAGAATTATTGATTTCATTTAGTAATACTTCTATTTCAGTCTTAAGTTGATTAATTTGCTGTTTATGTTGGGGTAATATCTGGCTATTTAAATCAAGGTGTTGCAATTCCATTAAGAGGTGTTTCAGTTGTTCCCTTTCTTTAATAAACTCTGTATATTGCCTAGGGATTTGGATTCTATCTAAGATTTCTGGAAGTTGACTTTTAAATCCTTTTCCTTGTCTGACTAGATGCTCTATTTTGGCAACAAGATTAGTTAAAAAATCAGGATAGTTAATGTTATTACTGGTGGCAATATGTAATAAATTGTCTTGGACTAACTTGAGTTTATCTACTTTAGTATTACTATCTGAGGAGATACTGAAAAGTATTCCTTGCCATCTCTCCAATCTCAATTTGGCTTCCGGAATATTTATGGTCTGCTCTAGCTGTTCCAAGACCGGTTTTATGTCTGTATTATAGTCGGCAATAAATTGGACTGAATCCTCAGTAAACAATCCGACTATTTTGAGGAGTGTCGAATCCGAAAATTGGTAAATCAGGCGCTGCAATTGCTTGGAATTTTTTAAGCTTTGCTTAACAATAGACTTGACCTGATTTGGGGAATTGGTGATCAGGCGATCGCAATAGTCTTCTAGCTCTTGTTTGCTTAATTTTTCCGGGAGTATACTTGTTTGGATAAAGTCCCTAAAAATCTCTAGTTGTGAAGCTCTTTCTTCAGCTATAATCAACTGTGTATCTTGGCTAGGGATTTGGATTCTATCTAAGATTTCTGGAAGTCTGCTTTTAAATCCTTTTCCTTGTCTGACTAGATGCTCTATCTTGGCAACAATATTCCTTACAAACTCAGGATAGTTAATCCGATTACTGCTGGCAATATGTAATAAATTGTCTTGGACTAACTTCAGCTTATCTACTTGAGTATTACTCTCTGAGGAGATACTGAAAAGTATTCCTTGCCATCTCTCCAATCTCAATTTTGCTGCCGGAATATTTCTGGTCTGCTCTAGCTGTTCCAAGACCGGTTTTATGTCTGTATTATAGTCGGCAATAAACTGGACTGAATCCCCAGTAAACAATCCGGCTATTTTGAGGAGTGTTGAATCCGAAAATTGGTAAATCAGGCGCTGCAAATGCTTGGAATTTTTGAAGCTTTGCTTAACAATAGACTTGACCTGATTTGGGGAATTGGTGATCAAGTGATCGCAATATTGTTCTAGTTCTTGTTTGCTGAAGTTTTCGGGGAGTATACCTGTTTGGATAAAGTCGCTAAAAATGTCTAGTTGTGAAGCTCTTTCTTCAGCTCTAATCAACTGTGCATCTTGGTTAGGGATTTGGATTATATCTAAGATTTCTGGAAGTTGACTTTTAAATCCTTTTCCTGCTCTGACTAGATGCTCTATCTTGGCAACAAGACTAGTTAAAAAATCAGGATAGTTAATCCGATTACTGGTGGCAATATGTAATAAATTGTCTTGGACTAATTTGAGTTTATCTACTTTAGTCTTACTCTCTGAGGAGATGCTGAAAAATATTCCTTGCCATCTCTCCAATCTCAATTTGGCTTCCGGAATATTTATGGTCTGCTCTAGCTGTGCCAAGACAGCTTTTATATCTGTATTATAATCGGCAATAAACTGGACTAAATTACCAGTAAACAATCCGGCTATTTTGAGGAGTATTAAATCAGAAAATTGGTAAATCAGGCGCTGCAATTGCTTGGGATTTTTGAAGCTTTGCTTAACAATAGACTTGACCTGATTTGGGGAATTGGTGATCAGGCGATCGCAATAGTCTTCTAGCTCTTGTTTGCTTAAGTTTTCTGTCCACCAGGGTAGCATACCTGTTTGGATAAAGTAGCTTAAAATCTCTAGTTGTAAAGCGCTTTTACTAGCTATCTCTGATCTGCCAATTTGATCAGATAGTCTTTGATAGCGAGTTGCACTTACAGAGGTAACTTTATTTTGTCCTATATTTTCCCCCGTCTCTCCCTCTGTGCTACCAAGCAGTGGTGAAGACTTATCCAACTCAGTCTTAGGTTGTGGCTGTGTTGACAAACTATAATTTGAGTGGCTAATTTGTTCTGCTAATTGCTGTTGAATTTGTTCTAGTATTTTGTCAATCAATTCCTGTTCTAGATTATTGATATCGATATTTCCTAGGTCTATTTCTAGGGTATTAATTCGATGTATTGTATCTAAATCGCTGAACTGACTCAACAAATTATCAATGAGGGGGAGGACTTTATGGCGATATATTCTACTTACCTCATTTTGCAGTTCAAAAGCACCTTGTTGTGAACTTAAATTAAGTTCTATAATCTGTTTTTTTATAATATGTCGTTGTTGCTTCACTTCCAAAGGCTTTAACAAATCACTTCAAAATCTGTGCCGATAGTCATATATCCTAAAACCTTAAATGGTAGTATTTCAAGTCTACCATTTACCAAAAATTCTATCAGGTTATTAGTTGATTTTTTATCCATTTTTGTATTTAGCCAGAGCTGGTAGGCATTTTCAAAATTTATCATATTAGGTTTGTCTAACCAGTAGCAATAAGGGGTTATATGGGCGGGTATTTCGGCACTGATAATGTTATAAATTAGCTGTTTAAAGTTTTCTTCTTGAAAGCGAGGTAGCCAATTGGGGAATACAAAACTGATTTGGAAAGAGTAAGGATCTATTGTGTTTGAATCTGTGTTTGAATCTGTGTTTGATTTAAATTCTAAAAAATTCTCGTCTGAGTCGGGGTCGTTACTGCTGCGAGGACGAAGTAAAATATGTTCGACTATATGGAATCCTTCGGTTTCATCCAATTCATTGCAGAGAGCCAAAGTTTTTCGATGGTAAGGAATTCCTAGTAAACTACAAATTCTTTGTTTTAGTCCCGATACGTTTTCTGAACTATATGAAATTGAGCATCTGGAAATGGCATCTGTTCAGCCAAACCCTCTACATAGTTTGCCTGGGGAACATTCCGCCGCG
>NZ_JAAHGN010000953.1:0-2998 GCF_010672485.1 Moorena sp. SIO2C4
TCCCAAGTTGCATCCATATGTATGGGAGCTGGATCACGGAACTTGACTGTGTGGACTCGGTACTCCGAGCCAAGATGCCTCTGCATCCACTGAATTCCCAAGTCGTTGGTGACGTGGCTCCTCTGTGCCAAGATGTCTCTGCCGAAGCGAGTGAAATCAGCTGCATCGAAGCAAGGTTCTGACTCGGTAGTAATGAAGCGCCCATTCAAAGGACCAACGCTATCTGGTACACCAGATTCCCCCCGGAAAAAGGCCATATCTTCTTCAGGATAGTCCCAATCGTAGAGGGCATCAGACATTTTGGGCTTGGGAGCCGCTGTCCAGCCTGCTCCCTGCTGGAAATATTCCTGAATCAGGGGACGATAGCGCAAGAACTCGAAATAGCGGCATCTTTGAGACATAGGCGCTTCGATGATTTCCTCGCCCACAACAAGCAAGACATCCCTCACATCAGCATTAAAGAATCCCGCTGATGTAAAATAAGGTGTTTTAAAAATATGATGGGCATAATCAACAGCTTCTGGTCGTCGTACAATGACACCTTCTCCTTCAAGCACTTCTTGAAGGTTATCTAGAGCTTTGGCGGCTTTCTTCACCAATTCTGTGGGGTAGGGTTTCCCCCCATGCTCTCGATAGAAGCTCCAATAGTCCTTTCGTATGAAGGTTTTTATGTCATGGGTTAAAACAGGGGCTGTAACCCCGTCAATAGTTCCCACAATTATTTCTTCGAGAGGGTCCCATTCGTTATAGCTACAAATCGAGGGAATGTTCATCTTAAATCATCATCTATGGGCGTATATAGGCGAAACTTAGAGATTATACCAAATCCGGTTCGCATATGTACCTTTTCTCAAATAGCAGGGGGACAGGGAGCAGGGGGCATGGGGGAAAAATTAGCGACAATCATAAAGCCACTCTCACAACCCCCCAATCGCATTCTTGGCAATTAGCAATCTGGCACTCCATAGCGCTGCTGAATTTCCAGCAATTTTACCCTGGCCTGCCCAGCATTATCCGCCAACTCAGCAAACTCCAAAAATCGCTTCAATTCCTTTTTCAACAAACTCCGTTCCACTTCCCAAGTTTCCCGTCCCAAATCTGGGGGCAAAACAATCATGTCAAATAACGTTGCCCGTTCCTTACCTGGGTGCGGTCGCAACACTCGCCCCCGCCGCTGAATAAATTGGCGGGGATTGCTACTACTTGCCAGAATTACCGCAGTTTCAATGGATGGAATATCCACCCCTTCATCCAAACATCGAATTGCTACTAACCCCTGCAACTCCCCCCGCTCAAATTGACGACGTAATTCCTCCCGTTCTGCCAACGGTGTCTGGGCAGTGTACGTGTTGACCCGATACCCCAGTTGAGAACCTAGTAACTGGGTTACTGCTGCTAACTGACGGTTGCTTTCATTACTCACTTGCCCATCTACCGAACCATCCCCACAATAAAACAAGGTATGGTAGGTGTTCAGTCGCTTAGCCATTAACCGCTGCAACGCCCTTAACTTGTTTGCCGCCGCCCCAACTAACCGAGCTCGTTGCATCAATAACGATGTTAAAGTAGTGTCATTTTCTATATCGTCTGCTTCCCCTAATGCCCAACCAATCCGTTGAGTTAACTTAGCATAGGCAATATTTTCCGCCTCTGTTAATTCCACGAACACCGGATAGTAGAGGTAACGCACTAGCGCTCCTTGGCGAATAGCATCGGCTAAGGTCAGTTCTGGTTGTAATACCGAACCAAAATAGTCAAACAATGCTTCTGTTCCAGCTTCATCAAAATACCGTTCCGGTGTAGCTGACAGACCAAGGCGCAGTCCAATGTTACGGGGTAAACTCTTTTCGATGCGGGTAGTCCCGAAATTATGGGCTTCATCTCCCACTATCAGGGTTTTTTCAGGAAAATACTTCAGCTGAGACTGGAAACCCTCCTTGATCAGGGTAGAATTGGTAGTGATTATGGTAATAAACGATTGTTTCCCAACCTGGAGGTTGTATAGCTGGGCAGATAGTTGACTCTGCCAGCTGTAGACACTCTCGAAGGCTAATATCGGTTCTAGATTAAAGTGTTCGCATTCTCTTGCCCACTGGGTGACCAAGTGGCGGTAAGGGCAAACTACCAGCAACAGCTGTAAACCAATTTTTTGATACAGTTCCGTTGCGATCGCTAAAGCAGTAATAGTTTTACCACTACCCGTTGCCATTTTCAGGGTTCCTCGTCCCCGATGGGCAAACCAATTTGCCACCGCTTGCCGCTGATACTGCCGCAGCTGAATATCCGGTGGTATCCTAGGGCATCCCTTGGGTGAGTGAGTCTCAAAGGAGAGCGGTAATTGGTAAGCTCCCCCCGATTCAGCTACTGTGATGTTAGGGGAGGGCTGATAGTATCCTCGTGCTGCTACACTTTCCCAGTCCTCTGATACCACGAATGGGAATTTGTTGTTCCTCATTGGTCATTGGTCTTTTGTTATTTGATAATTGGTATTTAGTATTTGCTATAGCATTTTTATTTGAGTTGTGAACATAGGATTAAAGTAACAAGGGAGCAGGGAGCAGGGAGTAGGGAGCAGTAGGAAAGAGCTTGGAGGATTTTTTTGTGTTCTTAAAAATCAGCAATATTGTTCGTGTCCTATTTATAAATCCTAGATTTCCTAGTTGCTATTTCCTAGTTGCTATTTTCTATTTTGATGTAAGCAAGTCTTTTTAATTTTACTTTTTACCGTTTTCCTTGGTCAGCAAACACCTCAATTTCCCCTGTCCTAGAGGGTTGGCATTCCACATTACCAATTGCTTGAGAACCTAACCCTGATCGCCCATCCACCTGCTTAATTCGACAAGACTTGGTGAAGGAATAATACTCAGGTTTGGTGTCAGGGCTTGAACGGGGACCGTTCCAATTGGCCTGCAAGTCTAAGTTATAGTCATACCCAGACTCCCTGGATGAAAATTTATAGGTTACTTTCCATAGAGGATCTTCAGCAACCGGTGAGCTT
>NZ_JAAHGN010000954.1:0-2990 GCF_010672485.1 Moorena sp. SIO2C4
TGTAATGGTGCGCTTTCCGTAGGCGAATTAAATTCGCCACGGGTCGCACCTCTGCATCGCTTTGGGTCAATTCTTGTCCACTGTTCCCTGTTCCCGTCTTGATGCAGTCGCTCATGGGGGAAACCCCCAAGACCGCGCTGCATCGCTGTTCCCTGTTCCCGACTTCTGCAAGAAGTCTAGTAATTCCGTTACAACTGAGGTGGTAATCCTACCTCCTTCGGTTTCACAAACTTGCCCTCAAAGCTGATCGCTTGATCTTTGCTAACACTCCTGGCATTAGCTACAGCTATGCGCAGTTGAGCACGTTCCATACGCTCTGTAACACCACCCAAAAGATATAACATCACTTTGCAGGCTAACTCTCGTCCAGAAACTAGTACTCGCTTTCGATTTGGCTCATACAAAATGCCGTACCAAGGGGATTGTGGGTGATCTATCTGACTAAAGCCACCCGAACCATCGTATTTTTGAAGTTTCTCGAAGATGGTTTTGAGAGAGAAATCCTGGTTAAATACTAGAATACCCAAAGCTTGAACTAGGGCGATTTGTCCTACTGGACGGAATAGCATGTTTCCTTCTCCTCCACCCCTTTCATGGTTAAACCGACGCAGTTGAGGTGTTTCTTTTCCATGTTCGAGCTTTTGATAGCTGGGTAAACTAGCTAGATAGTCGAAAAGCTCTGTCAATGTCTTAGTTCCCATCTCTAGCTCTTCATCTTCAGGACGCATGGGAATTAGACCTTTCTCACAAGGTTTCCAGTGAGGGAATTGGTAGCCCAAATACAGCTCAGATATATGTTTGAGAGCTTGTAAAGTAGTCAAGACTGTTGACTTAGCTGAAACCGTAGCACTATCCCAATTAACCCGAGGATTACGATTTTCCATCTCCCTCAGCAGAGGATGACTCATGGCAATTTTTCTAGCAACGATTGAGAAGCCATCGTCTTCATTGAGCAACGCTAGTTGTCCTTTGCTCAACCTTACTGCCATCAGGTTAACGTGAGCAAAGATCGAGCGGATGCGTCGCCGTGCTTCTTCACGAGTTTCTCCCTGAACCACAGCAGGAATGAACTCAATACCAATTTTTTCTGTGGCTAGACTTTGCAGATAACCTGGCGAGATGTGATACTCCTCCATCAAGTCATCAACTGTAATCAGGGAGCCGATTGGCTTTTTGCCTTTGCTATATTTCTGGAGCGTACCGATTTTAATCAATTCCATCAGAGCCTGGATTCCCATCAGTCGATGCTGACCGTCTAAGGCAAAAATTGAAACATGGTCTGAAACATCAAGCAGTCCGACTGTGCCATCTTTATCTAAACTGGTGAACTCAGCTGCCGACTGGAGAGCGCGTTGATTCTTATCCCAGTGAGCAGCCTGGGCATTATCTACCCAGCCAGAGCTAAGCACTACCAGGACTGGGGGAAACTTGTGAGTTTTGCGGGCTGCTAGATATTGAGCCAGAGCAGCTTGACGTGACCAATCAAGAGGACGCTGCTGAAGCGCTTCTATAGTATCGGCATCTCTGACGATATTGTTCGTTTGTTGATCAAACTTTTGCTGAAATAGCGGCAGTTGGGAAGCGTAGCGAACCCGAATCGCTAACCATTCCAGAGTGACTGAGCCAATAAATGCCTCTGTAGTGCCCATGTGAGTTTTCTGCACCAAGATTTGATCGTTTCTAGCCAGATGCCTATCGAGCAATAACGCCAGCGCCTGTCGATCTTGGTTTTCTTGTTCAAGAATTTGCTTGGCCAGGTCATTGGGATGATTTGCACTTTTGATCACCATAGTTTTAAACCCATAATGCTGCGTTGTAGAAGCTATCGATAAATAGTAAGCATTCAGCTATCAGCTATCAGCTATCAGCTATCAGCTATCAGCTATCAGCTATCAGCATTCAGCTATCAGCATTCAGCTATCAGCATTTAGCTATCAGCTATCAGCTATCAGCTATCAGCTAATGCGCTACCTCCCAGCGTCGAAGCCTGTGCCACGCTACTGTTCGCACAGCGTGCCCGTAGCGCAATCGGTGCTTTTGAATAAAATATAGCGTTTCTAGGATTTATGAGGTACGCTTTTCAACCTCAAAGTCCCCCTTGATAAGGGGGATTTAGGGGGATACCTTTGTACCTCATGGCATAGAGAATTGCTATAAGCTGTTCCCGTAGCATGAGCCTTTAGCTGACGGCTGACCGCTGATGGCTGTTCGCGTAGCGTGCGCGTAGCGCATATGCTTACGATAAATATTTTTAAGACTAGCACAAGTTTTTAAGGATCAAATTAGCTTATTTCCCTATACTCGGGCTTCGATAGAGTAAAACTATTAATCATACCATTTTAGGAAGAAAAACGTTAGATCCACTGTCAAGAAATTTTATTCAAAACTTGGGATAAGCTCGAAAAAAGGACTAATCTGTCAAGCCTTGTCTTAGCAGAGAGTCAGCACCCCGCTCTTGCCTAGAGGGGGTTTCCCTACTCCCGTGAAGTCAGATGAATCAGGTCAAACTCTCAGAAAATAAGCCAAAAAATCGCACTGTGGCTGAGCTGGTGGAAGAGATTACTGCTCTAACCACTGAAATTCAACAGTTATACTGCTTGGATGCAATTCCCTGGGTTATAGGGTATAGTGGTGGCAAGGATAGCACCGCAACTCTACAGCTGGTATGGAATGCGATCGCAGCTCTGCCACCAGAACAGCGAACTAAGACTATCTATGTCATCACTACAGACACGTTAGTAGAGAATCCCATTGTTTCAGCTTGGGTTCGCAATTCCCTAAAACAGATTAAGTTGGCAGCTGAAGCTCAAGGATTGCCCTTTGAACCCCATCTCTTACAACCGGAGGTTAAAGAAACCTACTGGGTAAGTTTAATTGGTAAAGGTTACCCAGCTCCACGGGGTAAATTTCGCTGGTGTACTGAACGTTTGAAAATTAAACCCTCTAACCGTTTTATTCGGAATGTTATCCGATCTAGTGGAGAGGCTATT
>NZ_JAAHGN010000955.1:0-2979 GCF_010672485.1 Moorena sp. SIO2C4
CTATCCCAGCGCTGGCTACGAGGCGAAAAATAAGGGCAAGTCCGCCCCTAACGCACCCTACGCACCTAACCCTAAATTTTGATGAGAAAAAAACTCTTAGTCACAGGAGCTAGCGGTTTTCTAGGATGGAACCTTTGTCAGCTCGCCAAAGAACAATGGGATATTTATGGAACGTATTTTTCCCAAACGATAGATATTCCGGGAATAACCTTGGTAAAGGCTGACTTGAGAGAATTTCAGGAGATAAAGCATCTGTTTGCTGAGATTCAACCAGCAGGAGTAATTCATACCGCAGCTCAATCTAAACCTAATTTTTGCCAGACCCATCGAGAGGAATCATACTCGATTAATGTTACAGCTTCTATCAATATTGCTCGACTAAGTGCAGATTATGATATCCCTTGCGTGTTTACCTCTACTGACTTGGTCTTCGATGGTTTAAATCCTCCTTATCTGGAAACTGATCCGGTATCGCCTATCAGCTATTACGGTGAGCAAAAAGTGATGGCAGAAGAAGGGATGCGATCGCATTATCCTAAAGTCGCGATTTGCCGCATGCCCTTAATGTTTGGTATAGTTCCCCCTACTGCTAGTAGCTTTATCCAACCCTTTCTCAAAATCATCAGAGAAGGGCGACCCTTGAGCTTATTTACCGATGAAATTAGAACCCCTGTCAGTGGCACAACAGCAGCCAAGGGATTGTTATTAGCTCTAGAGAAAGTCCAAGGTCTAGTTAATCTGGGCGGAAAAGAACGGATCTCCCGCTATGACTTTGGTTGCCTGATGGCTGAGGTGTTTGAACTTTCCCAAGATAACTTAGGACGCTGTCTACAAAAAGATGTACCGATGGCTGCTCCTAGATCTCCCGATACTTCATTGGATAGTTCATTAGGATTTAGTTTGGGATATCAACCGTTATCAGTGCGGGAGCAATTGGAAGGGTTAAGGGGGAAAGTGTAATTATGTAAGCGGTCAGCGGTCAGTGGTCAGCCATCAGTGGTTAGCAGTCAGCGGTCAGCTTTGTGGTAAAGGCTTCGACGCTATGACTTTCGTGAGTATTAAACTAATACTTACCTATTTTATTCAACAACTGATTACTGATAGCTAACCGTTGATAGCTGAATGCTTAGGGGGTGATTTCCCTACCCGTAGTTGCAGTAGCCTGCGCCAATGCGCAATGCAAAAACAGTAGAATCTAATATTGATAGATTAATGAGAATTGAAAGTCTTCATCAAAGTTCTTGGCCTTGGCCAATTGCTATCAGCTTAAGCTGATAGCAAAATTAATTAGCAGATTCTACTGGGAGCAGTCAATATGGCAGAAGCAAATTTCATGTATGACTACATTGTGATTGGTGGAGGTTCTGCGGGAAGCATAGTAGCTTCAAAGCTTGCTGCTTCTGACTCAAATTCACAAATTCTCCTGATCGAAGCTGGAAAGCTCCTACTCAATCCCAAGATGTACAACCCAAGTGATTGGTTTGAAGTCCTACAACAACATCCAGAGATTGATTGGGGTTATAAGTCAGTACCTCAAACAAATTTAAACAACCGTGTAATCATGCTGCCCCAAGCAAAAGCCCTAGGTGGGTGTGCATTACATAATGCCATGGTTTATGTCAGAGGTGGACGCTCTGACTTTGATGAGTGGGGTAAGGTAGCACCCGGTTGGTCATGGAATGATGTACTACCGCACTTTGAAAGTGTAGAGCAAATCATTAAGGTTTTGGTGGCTCAGACAGATAATTTGAATTTCATTAACGATTTATTCGCTGCTGCTAACCAGTACGGTTTACCTGAAAATCCTAATTATAATACCAGCGAGAGTCAATATGGATACGCTCCATTTCAGTTCAACAATATCAAAACACTTTCAAAGCTTTTTCGTGAAACCACATTTAACACTTTTTTACCAGCGGTTCATACAAATGTAACTATAATAGCTGAAGCTTTGGTAACCAAGATCCGATTTAATAATACCAAAGCAATTGGTGTTGAATATGTTCAGAAGAACGAAAAATACTTTGCAGGGGTGCGACATGAGGTTGTGCTGAGTGCTGGTGCGATTGCGAGTCCAAAAATCTTGATGCTTTCAGGCATTGGCGACGAAACTGAGTTGGCGAAATTTGATATTCCAGTAGTTGTGAATGTTCCAGAAGTAGGGAAGAATTTACATGATGATCTTTTTGTTAGTGCCGGATTTTCTATTCCCGAAGATAAAGATGTACCAGTGTATTCCTATAGCCTAGCTCCAGCTGTGATTTTCGGCTCTACGGAAAATAGTAGTTCAGTTGTTGATATAGAGTGTTCAGTGGGAGTGGGAACACTCAAAGGTTTCCCTGGCCCAAAAAATTCTTTTTGGTTATGGCCAAATGTCATGCACTTGAAGAGTAAGGGAACTATTACGCTGGGTTCAAGTTCTCCTGATCAAGCTCCTGTTGTTGATCCAAAGTATCTGACAGTGCCAGGAGATCTCCAGTCATGTATAACAGCGCTTCAGTTAGGTATCGATATTGGCAATCAATCCAGCTTGGGGCAATGGCGGGAAAAACAAATTGCTCCAGAACCGGGAACAGATTTCGAGAGTTACATCAGAGAAACAGCTAATACAACACAGCACTATTGCGGAACTTGCAGAATGGGGATTGATCAGAATTCTGTGGTGGATACAGAACTTAACGTTCGAGGAGTATCAGGTCTGCGTGTGATTGATGCTTCTGTCTTCCCATTACCGATAACTGCAAACACAGCAGCAGCAACAATGATGATTGCTGATAAGGGAGGTGACATTTTGACCTGACGGGGTGACAAGGAGCATTCCGCGCCTTACTGGGTGAAGAATGAAGAATGCAGAATGCAGAATGCAGAATGCAAAAAACTTCCAATTCTTAATTCTTAATTCTTAATTCTTCATTCCTTAAAGATGTCTTAGTGTAAGTCCTGAGTTATTTCTTTGTGATGCCCTGAATCTTGGAATAC
>NZ_JAAHGN010000956.1:0-2979 GCF_010672485.1 Moorena sp. SIO2C4
CTTTCCAGGGGAACCAGGGTAGACCGTCGTGCTCAGGTTTTGGAAGGTGCCGTTGTCGGTTCCCTGTCTAAAGTGGGAGAAGAAGCTCAAATTAGTCCCACTGTAAGGGTTTGGCCAAATAAAACTATAGAATCAGGTGCAACATTGAATATCAATTTAATTTGGGGCAACACTGCCCAACGGAATCTTTTTGGTCAGCGGGGTGTCCAAGGCTTAGCCAACATCGATATTACTCCTGAATTTGCCGTTAAGTTGGGAGCGGCTTATGGGTCTACCTTAAAACTAGGCTCCCAAGTATCACTCTCCCGTGACCAGCGTAGTATCTGTCGCATGGTGACCCGGTCTTTGATTGGGGGGTTGATGTCTGTGGGTGTCGATGTCCAGAACCTAGATGCAACCGCAATTCCCGTGGCTCGAACCGTGGTACCAACCCTAGGGGTCTCCGGAGGTATCCATGTGCGAGTGCATCCTGACCGACCAGATCATATCCTGATCGAAGTTATTGATGCCAAGGGAATTAATATCAGCAAGGGTAAAGAGAAAAAAATTGAGGGGGCTTACTTTAAAGAAGACCTAAGACGAGTCCAGATCAATGATATCGGCAATGTTAACTACCCGATTCAGTTAATCGATATCTACGGTACTGCCTTTGAGAAGCATCTCAATGTAGAGGCAATTCGCAACAGTAGTGCTAAGGTAGTTATTGACTATGCTTATGCTGTGTCTGGTGCGGTGTTACCCCAACTGTTAGCGAAATTTGGGGCTGATGCAGTAGTCCTCAATGCCAGTTTGAAACAAACAGCTATCTCCACAGAAGAACGAGAGAGTTTGCTCAATCAGCTGGGTCAGGTGGTCGAGGCCCTAAAAGCCAATTTTGGCGTGCAGGTCTCTGCTAATGGGGAACAGCTGATTTTGGTTGATGAATCGGGAATCTCGATTCGAGGTGAGGTATTGACTGCACTGATGGTCAATATTATGTTAACCTCTAATCCCAGGGGAACTGTGGTGGTTCCAGTCCAGACATCAAGTGCGGTGGAACAAATTGCCCGACGCCATGATGGCAAGGTGATCCGCACCAAAGCTAACCCCACAGCACTGATGGAAGCTTCTCAAAGCAACCCCAATGTGGTATTGGGAGGTAGTTGGGACATGGGCTTTATTTTCCCCCAACTACATCCAGGCTTTGATGCCATGTTTGGAATCGCCAAGTTGATCGAGATGCTGACAGTCCAAGAGCGATCGCTTGCTGATATTCGTGCCGAACTCCCCCGGGTATGGTACAAAACCGTTACTCTGCGCTGTCCTTGGACAGTTAAGGGTAGCCTCATGCGTCATCTGGTCGAAACCCATCCCAGTGAGCAGCTCGAACTTGTCGATGGAGTTAAAATTATCAACCCGCAAAATGATAACTGGGTGTTGATTTTACCCGATGCTGGCGAACCCTTAGTTCATATTTTTGCCAACAGCGATGACCGGGATTGGGCTGAGGAAAACCTCAAGCATTATCGCAACCATGTTCAGGAATTCGTTGAAAAAGAACAAGGTGTAGAAGCACAACCTTCAGCCGTGTCATAAATCCGATTAATCGGCTCTTAACAGGCATAGCGGTGGCTTTCCTCAGGTGCGACCCAAGGGCGATTTACTCGCCCATTGGAAAGCGCACCTAAAGAGTGTTTGTAGACCTCAGGAAAGTCACCGCTATGCCCTTGTTGGTAGTTAATTGTTGGTAGGTTAAGTTCAATCAAAGAAAAGCCAAGAGTACTGGTACGCTTGTTCTATAATAAGGAGTCAACATTCAAAGGACCAGGGATATAGGAGATGAACAGCTGCATTTTAATGGCACAAATTATTCAGGATCCAGAACTGCGTTACACCTCAGAGAATCAGACACCCCTGACTCAGATGCTAGTACAATTCGCCAGTGTTAAGGCTGAGGAATCCCCATCAACCTTAAAAGTGGTAGGTTGGGGGGAATATTTGGCTAATGAAATTAAAGCAAACTATTCCACAGGCGATCGCGTGGTGATTGAAGGTAGCTTAAGGATGAATGTGATTGAGCGACCAGAAGGGTTCAAGGAAAAACGGGCAGAATTGAATGTTTCCCGGATTCACAAATTGGGAACAGATGATCACTTTGAGCCACAAGTCATGGGCTCGGAAAGAACTTTCCAGCAGACCCCAGAACCATCTCGTCCCCAAACCATAGGTGCGCTTTCCGTTGGCGAATTAAATTCGCCACGGGTCGCACCTCATGATAAGGTGGTATCCATGGAGCAACATCGGATGTCGTCATCAGTTTCTTCTCCTAACAATACCGGACAAGATTTTGCTTATACCAGCACTGAACAAAATACTGAGCAAAGCTTTGACTCTTCTTTTGGGTCTTCATCTCCTCAAAACCCAACCTCTGGTAGCCCTAGTCATCAACAAGATTTAGATGATATTCCCTTTTAGTTATTAGGAGAAAAGATTATAGCTTTTATCATAGCTATGAGGTACACAAAATGTGTTACCTCTTCCCTATTCCCTGCTCCCTGCTCCCTGCTCCCTGCTCCCTGTTCCCGACTTCTGCAAGAAGTCTATTAAATTGTGTTTCAACTTCTTTACGTACTGATCTATGCCCTCCAGCCTTATCTAGACTTGATTTGCTTTTGTTTGGCTTGGGGGATAACGATGATTCTAGTTTGGACGGTTTTGTCAGCAGTCCGAGAAAGTTTTGCTGTTGCCAAACGACTGCATCAAATTCCCTGTTCTAACTGTCAGTTTTTTACTGGTGATTATCGTCTTAAATGTACCGTGCATCCCTCTGTTGCTAATTCTGAAGCAGCAATTAATTGTATAGACTTTTGTGCAAAAAATAATTACATGACTAGGGTTTAACAGACTCGACAGTAATGCCATTGGCTTCATCCTTGCTGCTGGGGAGGAAGCCTATATAGCAATCCTAAATTATTTGTAAAATCACTGGAATTGTTAAAA
>NZ_JAAHGN010000957.1:0-2976 GCF_010672485.1 Moorena sp. SIO2C4
TATCTTCCCGAGTATAGTCCTGATTATAACTTAATTGAATTGGTTTGGCATTCAGCAAAAGAATATATTGCCAATCGAGTTTTCAAATCAATTGAAGAATTAGAATGTTTGTTAAATCATCTTTTAAATGAAGGAGGGTTAATTATAAAATGGGTACGAAAAATAAAAAACAAAGGCAATGCTGTTATCACAGTTTAAATGCGCAACAGCTTATTGGTGTTATGGGAGCAGTTTTTGGTAGTGGTTATTGAATCCAAGAAAGTGGCCTTTTCTTTGGAAGTGGGTAAACCCCAACTCCTGGCTTATATGCTGTCAAATCCCTATCCTGAAAAACCGGTTTATGGACTGATTACGAATGGCAGTAGCTTCAGGTTTATCAAATTAGTTAAAGGCGAAATAACTCAGTACGCTGTCTCTAAATTGTTTGATATTTTCAATCCAGGAAATGAGCTGTATAGCGTTCTAAGGGTACTGAAGGGTTTGGGTCAATTGGCAATTAACCAGGAATAATGGTGATTTGTGATGAGGGATAGGAGTTTACCGCCAATAGTTCTACATTACCTGGGAGTTCGTCTGTTGATGGTAACCCTGGTTCCTGCTATCTTCTCTGCTACTGTAACTGTGCCACTGATGGCTCAATCGAGCTGGGCACAGACTCAAAACTCCCAGGAAGAAGCCACCCCCTCAGACTTACTTCAGGCTAAAGCTGACCAACTGTTTGAGCAAGGAATTGAACAATACCAGTCAATATAAAGCTGCCCTCCAGTCCTGGCAAGAAGCCCTAGGCATTTATCGCGAACTGGAAGACCGCCACGGGGAAGCCAACTCCCTCAACAATCTCGGGCTTGCTTAGGATAGCCTAGGGCAATACCGCAAAGCGATTGAGTTTCATCAGCAGTCTTTATCCGATACTTTTTAGCTACCAAAACCTACCAAAGGCAAATTCTGGCTCGCCAATGCAAGATGCAATAGCATCCAGGGGGTATCTCCGCGCTTCTCTGACGGAATATCCCGCGAGCGCCATAAAAATGTCAAAAAAGTCTAACACCGGGATAGAGAGCGCAACTACTAAACCCTTGGTTTTCGGCTTTAATTTAAGTTACATAATAATCCCTGTCGGTGTTAACCTAATTTAAGTTTAACAAATAATAAGAGTTTTTGGTAGAGTCTGCGATATTTTCTCTAGCTGTTTACTAACTCTCCGCAACCGTCCCAAAAACCAGTGGGATCACGAAACGATTGCCGAAACCGAAAACAACCGAACTGCTCTGCGAAAAGACTACCAGGACTTGCTGGTTCAATTAAAAGTCCAAAACCCTGAAATCGCTAGCTTAAAAACTGTAGAAGTTGCCTCCCTCCCTGAAATCCAAGGCTTGCTGGATAGCGATACTACCCTAGTCGAGTACTTTGTCACGGATGAACGCACCCTAGCCTTCATTATCACCCGCAACAGCTTCCACACTGTCCCCCTCAATGTCACTCGCCAACAACTGACCGAAGAACTGACACTTTTCCAAGACTTTGCTGACTTAGATCAACCCCATCCCCTAGAACTTAAAAACCTGCACGACTGGCTAATTGTACCCCTCCAGCCCCATCTCAACACCACCACTATCACCATTGTTCCCCACGGTATCCTGCACTATCTTCCCTTTGCTGCCCTCACTGACGGCAAGGAGTACCTCAGTGACAACTACGCCCTATTGTCCCTGCCCAGTGCTAGCATCCTGCGCTACTTACCCGACAAGGGCAAATCAACCACAGGCAGTCTTCTCGCCCTGGGAGATCCCACCATTCCTGGACTTTCCCCCTTAAATCATGCTCAAAAAGAAGTAGAGACCATTGCCAAGCTCTTCCAGACCAAAGCCCTGGTGGGGAAAGCGGCTACCGAAACCGCTCTCCGCTCTAGGGCTTGTAACAGTTTCCGAAAATATTCATATACCTCCCACAATCTCCCAGAATGTGTGTTAGATTAAAAACATGGCACTCATTCCACTCCGTAAGGCGGTCGAACTTACGGGACTCTCCAAAAATACACTAAGAAAGTACGCGGACGATGGAACGATTAGATGCGAGAAAACGCCAGGCGGAACAAGATTGTTTGACGTCGAAAGCCTGCTCACTTTCGGGAACAGTTCGTCAAGCTCTCGATCAGATCATTTTACAATTTGCTACTGTCGAGTCAGTTCCACTAAACAAAAAGACGACCTCGCCAGACAAATCGCCTACATGCACTCCCTTTTCCCGCAAGCCGAAATCATTAAAGACATCGGCTCAGGACTCAACTACAAAAGGAAAGGGCTTCGATCCATATTGGAACGAGTTGTGCGTGGAGATCAGCTCACGATTGTTGTTGCCTGTAGAGACAGACTTACACGATTTGGGTTTGAACTCATTGAGTACTTGGTTAGAAGTTACCGTAAGAGTAGTGCAGCCTTTATAGTTGGTAAATTATGCAGCATAGGGTAAAGGTTTTGTAGTAAGGCTGCACTACTCTAAGGTTTCATCTCCGGTCGGCATCAACGGTGGAAAAATCTTGGTTCTCGACCAGCCTGAAAGTTGTCCAGAATCAGAACTTACCGCAGATCTTCTCTCCATCATTCACGTCTTCTCTTGCCGTGTCCACGGACTCAGAAAGTACGGGTCAAAAATCAAAAAAGATCCGGATATTCCTCAATGCTGAACAGCGATATACTGTTCGTAAGTGGTTTGGAGTTTCCCGTTATGTTTTCAACAAAACCGTCAAGATTCTTGAAGATGGTGAGACTAAAGCTAACTGGAAAGCCATCAAGACCGACATTCTGAATAGCTTACCAGAGTGGTGTAAGGCAGTACCTTATCAAATCAAATGGGTGTGGCTCTTTTGGAAAGACGTTTGGTCAGGTTTAGAGAGGTATCGGAAGAGTAGGAGGAGCAGTAATAGAGCAACGAGCTTGAATTAGTCGTTTCATCAAAGGAAGGCCATCTTTGTACAAA
>NZ_JAAHGN010000958.1:0-2974 GCF_010672485.1 Moorena sp. SIO2C4
TCTCTCTCCCATCAGGTACAAAGGGATCCCCCTAAATCCCCCTTATAAAGGGGGACTTTGAGGCTCAAAAGCGTACCTCATAAATGCAATAAACGCTATAGCTTATGGCTGATAGCTGATAGCTGATAACTGATAACTGATAACTGATAGCTGATAGCTGATAGCTGATAGCTGATATGGAAATTCCGAAATTACTCAATACTCAAATCGGTGATGTAGCAGCTACATCCCTACTGACTTTGTATTGCCATGCCCTAGAAAGCCAGTCAAAAGACCCAATTTTATTGGATCCATTAGCTGTTGAA
Organism: Moorena sp. SIO2C4; assembly: GCF_010672485.1. Lineage (NCBI taxonomy): Bacteria > Bacillati > Cyanobacteriota > Cyanophyceae > Coleofasciculales > Coleofasciculaceae > Moorena > Moorena sp. SIO2C4. The sequence goes on from NZ_JAAHGN010000958.1 coordinate 306, forward strand.
ATCACTGACAAATTAACTCCTGAATTATCCCAGTCAGATAACAAGCTTTATCATAGCTTAGCTAAGGGCAAGGTAGAAAAAAAATTGGTGGTTCATGTGGCTATGCGCGCCAAACGCTATGATGATTATACCAGAAATTTCCTGGAGCGATCGCATAAGCGATGCAGCGCGGTCTTGGGGGTTTCCCCCATGAGCGACTGCATCAAGAACAGAATTGTTGTTAATATTGGTTGTGGATTGGATACTCGTTTCCACCGGATCGATAACGGAAAGGTTATCTTCTATGACCTGGATTTACCAGAGGTGATAGCGGTTAAAAAGAAATTGTTACCAGAAACTGACCGCTATCGCTTTATTCCGTCTTCGGTATTTAATTATGAATGGATGGAACTAATCAGAGAGTTGAAGGCTGATTCAGTTTTATTTATGGCAGAAGGCGTGTTTATGTACCTTCAAGAAGAGGAAGTAAAATCATTAGTATTGAAACTGCAATCAACTTTTCCAGGCTGTGAACTTATTGCTGAATTTGTCAAGGCTCCTTGGTTAAAGCCGCCCCTGCGAGCAATCATCAACAGAAAATTACAACAGGATTTGCATTTGGGAAAAGATGCCACTTTCAAGTTTGGTATTAAAGACAGTAAAGACTTGGAGGCTTGGAATCCAGGGCTTGAATTCCTTGATGATTGGTTTTATCTTGATGAACCAGAAAAGAAACTTGGTTTGCTGAGAGTTTTCAAAGATATTCCATTTTTCAGGAAAATACTGTGGACTGCTCGCTATAAGATGAATTGAAAGGGAATCGGGAGTAGGGAGTAGGCAAGAGGCAAGAGGCAAGAGGCAAGTCCAGTAGGGTGCGTTAGGGGCGGACTTGCCCTCATCTTGAACCTTGTAGCCAGCGTTGAGATAGTCCGCACCGTAACGCACCACTAAGGCAAGAGGCAAGAGGCAGAGTAATCTCTGAGACAGATGTTAATTCGTAACTACCAAGTATCAGATGCCAAAGCTGTGATTGATGTCTACAAAAATGCTATCATGGAGATAGCATCACAGGCTTATGATCGTAAACAAGTAGAGATTTGGTCATCCTATCCTAAAGATATCGATCAGTTTACGAAACGGCTGAGGATGGGAATAACACTTGTTGCGGTTGATGGCAATAAGGTGGCGGCTTTTGGTCAATTAAATCCCGCTAATCACATTGATTTACTGTTTACAGCAAAAGACTACTCTCGACAGGGATATGCTACAGCCATTTACCAACAATTAGAAGATGAAGCGTTAAGGCAAGGGGTTAGTTGTCTCTATACTGAAGCTAGCATAATTTCTAAGTATTTCTTTATCAAACAGGGATTTACTATCATTGAACCGGAGACTGTATTGCTTAGGGGGGTAGGGTTTGAACGGTTTAGGATGGAAAAGGTAATCTAAGCAGTCAGCGGTCAGCAGTCAGCGGTCAGCGGTCAGCGGTCAGGGGTCAGCGGTCAGGGGTCAGCAGTCAGCGGTCAGCGGTCAGTTTATTTTATTCAAAAGCTGTTCGGTGTAGCTTGCCCATAGCCCATTAGTTGATAGCTGAAAGCACCTCAAGTAGCGTGCGCGTAGCGCATAAGCTGATAGCTTAGGCTTTCCGATTGCTAAAATAGTAGACAAATTTGTTGTTTTGTTGAACAGTAGCGATCGCAAAAGCAGAGAGAATGCGATCGCTTATTTTTCTCCTCTACCCACCCTTGCAACACTTATAGTGCTTACCACCTGTTAGGGGCTTTCAACCTAGTGGTGCGTTACGGGTACGCACTAAATTCTTCATTCTTCATTCTTCATTCTTCATTCTAAATTCTTCATTCTAAATTCTTCATTCTTCATTCTTCATTCTTCATTCTTCATTCTTCATTCTTCATTCTAAATTCTAAATTCTTCATTCTTCATTCTTACAATTCCTCCAACAAAACATCTGGCAGACTACCAAGCATTTCATCCCAAGTATTGCCAGCCTGTAATGCTTCGATAACTATAGGAAGTGGTTCAGAAAAAATGTTAGGAAAGTCAGCTTCTGCGGGAAATCGAATGCTGAAAGCTAATTGCTCCTTTGGGGGATTGAACTGAGCATTAATTCCCTCACGGTTTCCTCTGGGATCAATTCGATACCAACCGAATTCAGCTAAGTAAACGGCATTCAAACCATGCAAACTGTAAGGCTCACCATCGTCATTAATACTTAATCGTTGATAACAAAAGCCTGCTGGAATTCCATTGGCTCGTAAGAGGGCAGCTAGCAAATGGCTTTTTGCATAACAATAACCGGTTTTATACTTAAGTACATCCGAGGCACGACAGGTGACAGGATTCATTTGATAGTCAACGCTATGACGAATTTGATCGCGAACCCATTCAAAACAGGCTTTTGCGATCGCATTCGATGTTTGATGCTCTAGGGCTATTGTCTTCGCCAGTTCCAGAACGCTAGGATGTTGCCAATCGATGATTGCAGTGGTTGGTAGATAGTCTTGTGTATTCTCCATGTTAAAAAGGGAGTCGGGAGTCGGGAGTCGGGAGTCGGGAATCGGGAATCGGGAGTCAGGAGTGAAAAAAATCCTAATTAAAGTAGGGTGGGCAAACTAATCTATAGCGTTTATAGGACTCATGAGGTACAAATGGATCCCCCTAAATCCCCC
>NZ_JAAHGN010000959.1:0-2971 GCF_010672485.1 Moorena sp. SIO2C4
TGAAGATAAAATTGTGCGCTTTGCTGATAAGGAAAGCCACAGATTTTTATTGAACCAGAAGGACGAGATATTCCAGAACTCTATATCCAGGGATTTTCTACTGGATTACCAGAGAATTTGCAGTTGCAGCTATTGCAAACTCTTCCGGGATTAGAAAATTGCGCTATGCTCCGTCCTGCTTATGCGGTTGAGTATGATTATTTACCAGCGACTCAGTGTTATCCAACACTGATGACTAAAAAAATTGAGGGATTGTTCTGCGCTGGACAAATTAATGGTACCACTGGCTACGAAGAAGCAGCAGCTCAGGGGATTGTAGCGGGAATTAATGCAGTGCGCTATGTAGGCCATCAGGAAATGGTGGTGTTTCCTAGGGAAGAAAGCTATATCGGCACGTTAATTGACGATTTGTGTACCAAAGACCTGCGGGAACCTTACCGAATGCTGACTAGCCGTTCGGAGTATCGGTTACTATTGCGGTCCGATAACGCTGACCGCCGTATGACTCCTTTAGGACGGAAACTGGGTTTGATTGATGACCGTAGGTGGCAGCTGTATCAACAAAAACAGGGAAACATCACCACAGAAAAAGCCCGACTCCAGTCGGTACGGATTAAGGAACATGATCCAATCGGAATTGCGATCGCATCCGATACCCAGCAAAAGATCAAAAACTCGATTACCTTAGCTGAGTTACTACGTCGTCCTGGTTTCCACTATGTCAATCTAGACCAATATGGACTCGGTGACCCTAACCTGAATCAGTCGGAACGGGAAGGAGCAGAAATTGATCTAAAATATGATGGTTATCTTAAGCGTCAGCAAAAGCAAATTGACCAAGTTTCTCGGCAAGCTAATCGGCAGTTACCACCAGATTTGGATTATGCTGCTATTGAAACTCTATCCAAGGAGTCTCGTGAAAAGCTTAGCCAGGTCAAACCTATGACTATTGGTCAGGCATCCAGAGTTGGCGGGGTTAATCCAGCAGATATCAATGCCTTGCTGGTATATCTAGAGGTGCGGGAACGAAAGTTCACTGCTGTTGTGGCTCCCTAATTTCAGGTTCGTTATTGCTCCCTGGTTGATCACCAGACGGGATATCCAACCATGGGAGGATTTTTCCCATAGAAAAGTCTAGTTTTGGGTCTCGGAAGATAATCTTCTGAAAGATATAGTCATAGTCATAGTAACGAGAGATACCATCGATGTCTCAGGATGTGATTACCAAAGAAAAATCAACAGAGCGGTTGAACCCTCCCCTTCCCATTCAGCCATGGTCGGTAGATGCTGAAGCCGATAGGTTAATGGATGATTTATTTGGGGATCTGTACCAAATGATTGAGAACGGCTGCGAGTTGCCGACAGAACCCCCTGAGCCAGACTATGTCTCCTTGGAACCGATAGCAATCCCGAAAATTCCCATACCAGGGGCAATCATTCCGTTTCTGGAATCCCCACTCCCCTCAACACAGGAGTTAGCCGAAACCACCTCAAGTGAGTTGCAAACGACAACGGCAGATACTAACTCTAGTACTGTCGCCGATCACTCTGGTCAGTTTTTAGACAAGCTCCTATGGGCTTTAGCCTTACTGTCCCTATCAGCAATCACAATGATGTGGCTGACTAGCCAGGGAAAGCTAACTTGGTCATGGTTGAACAACTTAGTGGCTTTGGGATCAGTTCAACAAGGCAAAGTCTCAGAACCTGATGCCCAGTTTATTAACTATATGTTGCGATCGCTAGAAGTGATTGACCGCAAAGCAAAAGCTATCAAAAAGCCTGTGATCGCCCAATCATTACCAAACCCCACGCCTCCCAATCGTCCGGTAGCTCATAATTCAGCACCAACTGCACCACCAACTGCTGTCAAAGAACGTGTCTTAGAACGAGTTTATTACATCCCGATTGAAAAGGTTCCAACCCCTGATCCTGCCATAGCATCCTCAGCGCCATCAGCGCCAGTTAAACCATCCCCTCCTACCACCCCTAAAATTACACCTAAACCATCACCAATCCCGAAACCACCGTCAAATGCTGTTCTAGAACCACCACCACCAACTATTCTAGAATTACCGCCACCACCAATCCCAGACCCCCTGCCCACCGCTACTCTTGACCGACTCCCTCCGCCCCCACCTCCCCCACCCTCATCACCTGCCATCAAACATACCTTGGTGGGATTACTGGAGCTAGGAGAACAATCTGCTGCTTTGTTTAAAATTGATGGTGTTACCCAACGGGTTAAGCTGGGGGAAGCAATTGCTAATAGCGGTTGGACTCTAGTCTCTGTAGATAATCAGGAAGCAGTGATTCGACGCAATGGTGAAGTTCGTTCAATTTACGTTGGACAACATTTTTAGTTATGTAAGATCATGACTGTAATAAATCACCATATCGAATTTAAAAAACAAATTCTAACGCTCTAAGGAAATTAACAACAGGATGGCTCGGTTGCCAATTGCCAATGGTATTTTATAGTCGATTATATTATGTATGCGTACGCGTAGCGTGGCCAAAGGCCAATCGCGTACCCGATTTGTGCGATCGCGATCGCACAAATCCCAATGCCCAATTTTAAATTAACTATTCATAACTAACTATAGTTATAGCAGTCGCCAGGGCAGTTAGGAGATGACAAAATTCTCACACCCTTTGTAAGCGCAAGAGTTTGACTTCTGACTTCTGACTTCTGACATCTGACATCTGACATCTGACATCTGACATCTGACTTCTGACATCTGACTTCTGACTTCTGACATCTGACTTCTGACTTCTGACATCTGACTTCTGACATCTGACATCTGACTTCTGACATCTGACTTCTGACATCTGACTTCTGACTTCTGACTTCTGACTTCGTTAGAGTCGATGCCTGGTATTACCCAGGGCACCTCTCCTTCAAATCTGGGCGTGCGACTTTCACCGCACCCAGCTCCTAGATATCCTGACCTTTCGGTCTGCTTCCGTGGAT
>NZ_JAAHGN010000096.1:0-12016 GCF_010672485.1 Moorena sp. SIO2C4
TGTACAACGTGGAGCAACGGTATATATGACACGGGAAACTGACAAGGATGTGTCATTACGAGACCGGATGGATATGATTCACGAACTAGAACCAACTATTGCCCTTTCTATCCATTATAATGCGTTACCAGATGATGGTGATGCCATTAATACTGCTGGGATCGGAATGTTTTGGTATCATGCCCAAGCCCACGATTTATCAGTGTTTTTGCATAATTATTTAGTCCAAAAGCTCCGGCGTCCATCCTACGGAGTATTTTGGAATAATCTCGCCCTAACCCGTCCTCACAAAGCTCCTTCGGTGCTGTTGGAATTGGGATTTATGATTCATCCAGTGGAATTTGAATGGATTAGCAATTCCCAAGAACAAAGGCAATTGGCTAATGCGATCGCAGATGGGATTACGGAATGGTTGGCTACTGTGGAGTAATGCACTAGGGAAAATCACGATTACTGAGGGGAAAAACTAATCGTGACCTAAGTTTGTTATACAGAGACGGATCAGTGCTTTGTAATGGTTGAGGCATGGCATCAAACTCTTCCTCTTCGACAGCGAGGTAAGTATCAATCTGATCAGGATTAGCTAAGTAGAAAGCGATCGCTCCGTAAACCTGTTCAAGGGTCAACAGTGGGAAAGATTGGACAATACTTTCCGGTGATAATCCGTTGCGGAAAGTATACACAACCGAGTCGAGAGAAATTCGTGTGCCTGCAATCGATGTAACCATCTAAATACGGGAAGGGGACTCCCGTTATAAACGTTAGTTTTAGCGGGTTTAAAGTTACCGTAAGATAGGGTCGCCTTATTAAAAAAGATTTAACCATGCATCTGCATAGCCCACTGACTCTAAAGGCTCCACAATAAACAGGTTTCGTCTCCGGGGAATTCCCGCAGGTCAATAAATTGTTCGCGTAGCGTGGCCTACGGCCAGCGATAGCGAATCGTTATTAATTAGACGCATACTCATAGCCGTCAGCCTTAAATATTGTTTTTAGATATTTTGGATGAACATCGATCTTTCTCTCAGGAACCATTAGTACAAAACTTGGACGATAACGAATAGCTATCCGACCTGTATACTGCCCGGCATATTTTCCTTTTTTTATGTTAGCTTTGACGATATCTCCTGTCTGAAAACCTTTAAAAAACTTAGCAGAAGGAGCATGAGCTTTTGGGAACCCGTATTTATTGGGTCGGCATCTTTGACGAACACCATGACCTTTAGCTGTTACTGTCAGTGGTTTTATTCCGTTTAGTAAAATTTTCCCAGGGGTAGTTTTACCTACACAAGCAGCATCGATCCAGTGAGCTTTTTCGAGACCCCTAGTCTTACGATTAAACTTAGTCAATCCACCCGAACCTGTCTCGACGGGTAATCCAGTTAATTTTAGTCTTCTCCATAATTCCCAACGGGTTGAGTTGACGGCTGCGGCATCTTTCAAAGGGGTTTTTGCTTTAGTTAATACTTTTTTGAGAATTGTTGGTTTTTTCTTTAAAAATTTCTCAATCGGGTCGTTGCCTTTTCTCTGATTACAACACCGACAAGCAAGAGTTAGATTGCTGACTCGATTACTGCCGCCTTTTGATTTTGGAACAATGTGCTCAACTTCTAAAGGCGTATTAATGGCACCACAGTAGACACAACTGTGTCCCCATTTAACAAGAAGGTACTCTTTAACCTCAAACCCATACAGCTCGCCATATTGATATTCAACTCCTGACACTTCTGGATTTTGCATTTTTTGAGTGTCAAACCGCACTAACTCTTGAGATATTGCAGTCACTGGACACAACTTCCTCAGTCGTCTCACCCAGGTCTCAATATTAAATATTCGACTCATTAGTGACGAAGGCAGCCACCCTTCTGGGCGTCTGCGGTTGAGAAATCGAGGTTTACGGTAACGAGTTTGCCTGCTTCTTCTACCTCGCCTTAAGGCTCTTCTGGACTCCAAAGAATTCTTGATGTTTTGTCCTCGATGGTTAATTTCTAATGCACCTGTCACCCGTCCAGTCTGTTCTTGAATGACAGCTATTCCGGTTGTTTTTGAACCAGGGTCTATTTTGATTCTGTGTGGATGAGTTACAGAATTATCAACACTCCTATCCTGCATGATAATAGTGAATGGATAGCGCTTAAATACTTTAGCCCTTCCTTTCTTGAGTAGTTCTCTAGCTCGTGCCGGGTGACATGGATCCAGAGTTTTTTTATCTTGATCTAAAACGAAAACTCGCATTACTTTGAACACTCCACAACGTGGGTAAAGTTTGCCTTGACAATGTTATAAGAGCTTTTTAGGTTAACAACACTTCCTTAACTCTCTACAGATGTTTAATTGTTAACAACAGAGCTGAAGGCTGGCACGCACCTACAGGTGTTATGACTCAAATAACGTAGACCATTATCAAGTCTTAGTCTGGTCAACTATGAGCTTCTACAAGCTCCCGCTATAGTCCCATAGGACTTAGCGGTGAGTTATTGACTGTCCCGATACTCTACATAGGTTTTAACTTCTATAACTGGCATAAACTTACCTTGAACATATCTATTTAGATCATATAACTGAAACAACTGATACAAAAAACTGAGATCAATACTGAGGCATTCTACTCTTGTCTGCCAATTATTCTGAAACTATCGATATAGCAATCAGAACTCAGATACCGCTAAGTATTTTTACTGACGATTTGGGGCTCCGGCTTCTCTGGATATCCCCTGAAGCGCGTTCGCGTAGCGTGACCTACGGTCAATCGCACAAGCGCGGAAGCTTCGCTTCATCGCGTAGCGTGACCTACGGTCAATCGCGTTCGCGCAGCGTCGGCTTTGCCGAAAGCGGTTCCAAAGGAACATCGCATTTTCTGGTTGCTTTACCGATGTGATAGTTAAGGATAGGTGTGGGTGGGATACAAAGTACCCGCAAGGGTACTGTAAAGTCTCGTAAAATTTGCCATCATAACTAGTAGAAAGCCTATTTACACTAATCCTTGCAGAAAAATCCCAACTCAAGGTGATAAGTAATTAAGGCGTCAAGCTACCCACTCGTAATTAACGTGGGTAATGGGTTCTAACCAATCCCTAATTTCTGGAAATTTATAGGAGTCAAATCATCATGGAAAAACATCAACCAATAGAATTTTCCCTAGAACAGGAGTTCAATCTTAAGGTGTTTGAGACGCAAATTCAAAATCTTGACCTTGAACAAGCAAAGAATCTGCTGTGCGAGCTCTATAGACAGATGTCAATTCGTGAAATTCATTTCAGGAATTTCGTTAAACAAAGTTTAATCGGAGATCCTCCACCTTGGAGTGAGTAAGCTCAGGGAGCAAGGTATGGAAGTAAGCTTATGTGCTACGCACACGCGTGCGCGTTCAGCTATCAGCTATCAGCTATCAGCTTGGCCTTGGTAAGCATTCGTTTAATTTATTGCCCATAGGCGCACGCTACGCTGGGTTGATTTTATGCATGATACCTGAGGGCTGACCGCTGAGGGCTGACCGCTGAGGGCTTAATGCTTACTTTTGCTTAATACGGAAAATTTTCCATTTAAATTCCGATTAGCTTAACCCAATTCTCCGGAATCCACAGCTAAATTACTGAAGAAACAATAAACACACCAGTTAGAGTCAAGGTGGCTGAGACAGCATAACATTATTAAGTGCATCACGTAGGTAGCAAGAAATACATTTAACATGACTGAATTGCTAAATTATCGATGAATTCAGCAACTCAGCAATTCAGAGTAATTTCTCACCTACTTACTGTTCAAATGCTCAGTTAACCAACGCTCTCTAGCTTTAATTCACAATCAAGGAGTATCCCATGGTAAAACAAATGTGCTGGTTATCGAGCTTTGGTAGTAATGAACATAAAATGTTGCACTTGCGGACTTCCCCTTATGAGGCTTGGCGTCCGTACACAGCTTTTCCCCAATATGCTGTCCCAGATTACCCAGTACCTGGCGGTTCTAAAGGCTGGGCAACTTATCAGAAACTAAGACTCTCAGACTGGGTTTTGGTTCCTAGTGACAATGAAACTATCGATTATAAAGCAAGTTAATAATTTAGTAATCAATGAAGAATGTAGAATGAAGAATGTAGAATTAAGAATGTAGAATGTAGAATGTAGAATGTAGAATTCTTAATTCTTAATTCTTAATTCTTAATTCTTCAACAGTTAAACTAATTACTTGACTAGATAAGGACTGGTTAACTTATCTAACTGCTGCACTAACAGGCTAAGGAATAAACCGACATCAGTGACAACACCAACAGATTCTACTGAACCGCGATCGCTTAATTTTGTCACTACGGCGGGGTTAATATCCACACAGACCATCTTCACTCCGGCTGGAGTCATATTGCCCACGCCAATAGAATGAAGCATAGTAGACAGCATCAAGATCATATCTGTCCCTTCCAATAACTTGGCATACTCTTGCTGTGCTTTAATCAAATCCATCTGGGTATCTGGCAGAGGACCATCATCTCGGATCGAACCGGCTAGGACAAATGGTACGTGATTGCGGACGCACTCATACATCACCCCTTTAGTTAATACACCCTGTTCTACCGCTTGGGCAATGCTACCGCAGCGACGGATAGCATTGATGACTTTGAGATGGTGGCGGTGTCCACCATGGACAACTACTCCTCGTTTCATATCCACACCCAAGGAGGTTCCCATCAGGGATTGCTCGATGTCGTGAACTGCGATCGCATTTCCCCCTAACAGCGCCTGAACATACCCTTGTCGAATCAAACGGGATAAATGTTCACTACCGCCAGTGTGAATTACCACAGGTCCTGCTGTCACTACTACTCTGCCCCCTTGGTCTCGGATTTGGCGCAGCTCCCAGGCAATTTGTTCCACTACTAATTCTACCCGGCGCTCACTAGAGACCCCAGATGCCATAAAACTAAATTCTTGCTGATTGCGTTGTTCACGGGATTGAGTTTTGCGCACCGTCCGGATTCCTTCTACTCCCAAGATCACCTGTTCTCCAACTTCCAAATCCCGCACCAGTTTACAACGAGCGATGACACCGTCTGGGGTTTCAGTTACTGCGATCGCACCATCCATGCGTTGATTTTGTACCTTAACCCACTCACAATTAACCCGTACTTCTGTAGGATAAATCGTAGTAACATAAAAGTCATCGGGAGCAACCCCTGCTTGAGTAACAGGTTCCAAGTTAGCATCACACACCTCTTGGGCAGGAGTGACAGCTCCTAGATCAATCAGCTTAGTCATAATCTCTGCCATCACCTCATGATCTGGTGCAGAGACTTTCAGTTCAGCATTAGAGGTGCTTTGCCGCTGTGTTCCTAGGTCGAAGTTAAGTACCTGGAAGCTACCCCCACCTCCTACAATTAAATCCAAGGCACGGCTGATGATACCAGAATCAAGCAAATGACCTTCCAAACGAATAATGCGACTTTCAACCGGTTGATTGCCATGGATTTCACTGCGGACTGGTTCAGTTACCCGTAAGGTTAGGCATTTAGCAGCACCACCAGCTTTCATAAATTCCGTCAAGGGGGTTTCAATCACCTCAAACCCAGCTTGACTGAGCCGATCTTTAAGGCGATCGCTAGCTTTGTTCATCACTACAAGTTGATCAATATTGACCGCATTGCAAGCAAAGTTCACTGCATCAGCTTCTGTGATTGCAATTCGTTTTTCCGGTGGTACCCGCATTTCGATTAAGCGGTTGGAATAGGAATCAAATGCTGGGGGATAGTAGAGTAAATAGCCACCACTCAGGGGACAGAAGCAAGTGTCCAAGTGATAGAAGCGTTGATCCATTAACCGCAGGGACACAACTTCAATATCTAACCATTTAGCAAGGTATGGATGGGAATCAAGTTCTGAGCGGAAGCCATAGCCAGCCCACAGCCAACGCCCTTCCCGGTCTAGCAGAGCATCCCCAGCTCCTTCAAACGGTAAGTCTTGAGGAAGTTCATAGACAGTGTAGCCATTGTCATCAAACCATTGCTTGAAATAAGGTTCTTCCCCCTGGCGCTCTTTGTGGAGGAAGCGGCTAAGCACCACATTCTTGCCCAAGACTAATCCCGCATTGGCTGTAAATACCATATCTGGCCAACCGGATTGAGGAGAAACTAAATCGACTAGGGCATGCTCTTTGATGACATAGTGAAGTTTTTGCCACTGTTCTACAGCGCGATCCCTCGATGACTTGTGAATATTTCCCTCCATCCAGGGATTAATCACATAATCCACATCGTAGTGGTCAGGGGGACACATGAGGAAGCGAATTGATTCTGTCATAGTCGATTTCTGATCTGGTAGATACCTACACGACCACGGTAAGTCAGCAATTAAACCAATGTCACGACAATTTGCCATTGACAGGCGAGTAGGTTAAGTTGGTGGATTAATCTTAGCTATTTTATCCATAAACTTATTATTGTACCATGAAAAAAATAATTATAACTAGACTGAAGGGAATTCTGCTTACCACTAGCATCAGTATTGTGAGCGTGCCAGTCTTGATCTATGGGGGATTGCTGGTCAAGCGTCCGTTTCGCAGCGACAAGCAGGAACAACTGTTCCAAGGCATTGTGTATCAAAGAGATGCTCGCAACTCACCCCGTCCGCTGATGGTACATACTGTTACCATAGACCTAACCGCACCAGGAATTAAACTGTTAGTAACACCAGGAAATAAAGTCGATAAAAATGAATTTACTGCCCGGACTACCTCGAAATTTGTGCGGGAGTTTAAGTTACAATTAGCTATCAATGGTAGTTTCTTTTATCCTTTTCGGCAGTATCCACCGAATTCCTATCCTAAAAGTGGTGATCCGGTCATAGTACAAGGCCAAGTTATCTCTGAGGGCAAATCCTATGCTCCTCCAAAAGCAACTTCCTCAGTGCTTTGTATTTCAAAGTTTATCCGCGCTCAAATTTATCAAAAACGTTGTCCTATAGGCACATCTCAGGGACTAGCCGGTAGAGAAATTTTACTAAAAGAAGGAAAGCCAGCAGTATTGGGAGGTCGTGGCGGTGAGAATTTATTTTCTCCCCGCACTGCTGTCGCTATTGATAAATCAGGCAAAACCTTGTGGTTAATTATTGTTGATGGTCGCCAGAAATTTTACAGCGAAGGAGTTAGCTTGGCTGAGTTGACTAAGATTATTCAAGAATTAGGAGCCGATAGCGCCCTTAATTTGGATGGGGGTGGTTCAAGCACTCTGGTAGTAGCAAATAATACTAAGCTACGGGTGTTAAATTCACCGATTCAGACCCGTATTCCTACGCGCCAACGTCCAGTTGCCAACCATCTGGGAATTTATGCTTTACCATTAGAGAATAGGGAGTAGGGAGTAGGGAGTAGGAAGTTGGGAGTAGGGAGTAGGGAATAGGGAATAGGGAATAGGGAATAGGGAGTAGGGAGTAGGCAAAAAAATATCACTATTAATTGAGGATTGTTATAGCTATTTTATACCAAAATATAGTATAAATCAAACCCATTAATATATAGTTTAAATGCACTCTAGCTTAGAGCATGAAAAAATTAAATATAACTAGAGTAAAGCGAATTCTGCTTACAACTAGCATCAGTATTGTGAGCGTGCCACTTTTGATCTATGGCACATTACTGCTCAAGCGTCCGCTTCCCACCGACAAGCAGCAACAACTTTTCCCAGGCATTGTGTATCAAAGAGATGCTCGCAAATCTCCCCGTACCCTGATGGTACATATTGTTACTATAGACCTAACCGCACCAGGAATTAAACTATTAGTAACACCAGGAAATACCATCAATAAAAACGAATTTGCTGCCCGGACTACCTCGGAATTTGTGCGAGAGTTTAACTTACAATTAGCTATCAACGGTAGTTTCTTTTATCCTTTTCGGGAGTATCCACCGGACTCCTATCCTAAACCTGGTGATCCGGTCAGAGTAGAAGGGCAAGTTATCTCTGAGGGTAAATCCTATGCTCCACCAAAATCAAAAAATTATTCAGTGCTTTGTATTTCAAAGCTTCTCCAGGCTCAAATCTATCAAAACCGTTGTCCTCTAGGGACATCTGAGGGAATAGCCGGTAGAGAAATTTTACTAAAAGAAGGGAAGCCAGCAGTATTGGGAGATAATACAGATGAGAAACTATTGTATCCCCGCACTGCTGTCGCTATTGATAAATCAGGCAAAACTTTGTGGTTAATTATTGTTGATGGTCGCCAGCGCTTTTACAGCGAAGGGGTTACTTTGGCTGAATTGACTACTATTATTCAAGAATTAGGAGCCGATAGCGCCCTCAATTTGGATGGGGGTGGTTCCACCACTCTGGTAGTAGCAAATAACAATAAGCTACGGGTGTTAAATTCACCGATTCAGACCCGTATGCCTACGCGCCAACGGGCAATTGCTAACCATCTGGGCATCTATGCTTTTCCGGTAGACAAATAATGATCAACAACGTTAAACCTTAACCCTTCAACACTTCAACTTTAAACCTTAAACCTTAAACCTTAAACCTTCAACACTTAAACTTTCAACCTTCAACATCAAACCTTCAACCTGAACCCTTCACCATTACTTGACCGTAACAATCATCCCTTCTTTGACTATAAACGCGCCATCAAACACTTCTTTAACTTCCACTGCCAGCTTGTCGAGAAAATCATCACAGTGATTAGGTTCGTGGTGGAAGATAGCCAGTTTCTTAACACCAGCAGCTTTTACCAGCTTCACCCCTTCCTGCCAGGTGGAATGTCCCCAACCTACCTTGGGAGATTTGGGGTTGTGGTATTCTTCATCGGTATACATAGCATCGTATATTAATACATCAGCATCACGGGCTAGATACACCACATTTTGATCAAGGCGGTCAGGAAAATGTTCTGTATCGGTGCAGTAGCACACGGAATGCCCTTGCCAGCTTACGCGATAGCCTATAGCACCATTAGGATGATTCAAAGGAGCAGTTTCTATGGTAATATCGTCTATGGTGACAGTGTTATGACCTAGTTCTAAGTCATAGAACTTCAAATCTGCCTTTACTTTGTTAGTAGGAACTGGAGCATTCAAGTGTAACACCCGCTCCTTGAAGTGTTGCTCCATGCAATCCCCGGGGGGAGGTGCGCCATAAATATGTAAAATGTTCCCTTCCACAAAGGCTGGAATGAAAAATGGCACGCCTTGAATATGATCCCAGTGGTAGTGAGTAAAAAACCAATAAGCTTCAATGGGTAACTGCTGCTTAAGGCTTTTTCCCAACAACCGCAAGCCAGTACCGCCATCAAAAATCAGGCGTAACCCAGCCACTTGCATCTCTACACAAGACGTATTGCCGCCATATTGAATTGTCTCCCGTCCAGGGCTAGGTATACTGCCTCGGACTCCCCAAAATTTAACCGAAAACTCGGAGGAAGTGCTTGTCTTCATTGGTAAGTTAATGCTTCAAAGTACCGCACTGACCCTGATGACGCAACAGGTGATCGCACAATACCAAAGCAACCATTGCTTCTACCATAGGTACGGCCCTGGGTAAGACACAAGGGTCGTGACGTCCTTTAGCAGCTAGAATGGTTTCTTCACCAGTACTGGTGACAGTACGTTGTTCTTTGCGGATGGTAGCAGTGGGTTTAAACGCTACTCTAATAATAATAGTCTCGCCGTTACTAATGCCACCTTGAACCCCACCGGAGCGATTGGTAACCGTGCGCACTGCACCGGTTTCGTCTGTGTAAAATTCATCATTATGCTCACTGCCGGTAAGTACAGTGCCCCCAAAGCCAGAGCCAATCTCAAAACCTTTACTAGCTGGTAGGGACATCACCCCTTTGGCTAAATCGGCTTCTAGCTTATCAAATACTGGCTCTCCCAAGCCTTTGGGTATATGGCGAGCCACACACTCTACTACACCCCCAACGGAATCACCGCTACGTCCAGTTTCTTCAATGAGCTCAATCATCCGTTGAGCACATTCGGAATCAGGGCAACGAACAATATTACTTTCTACCTGGTCTTGAGTGACGGTGTTGGAGTCTACGATACCTTCTAAGGTTTTGATACGCTTGACGTAGCCAATGACTTCTACACCAGTAGCTTGCCGGAGAATTTTTTTTGCGATCGCACCCGCTGCCACTCGCCCGATGGTTTCCCGGGCTGAGGAACGTCCTCCCCCCTGCCAGTTACGAATGCCATACTTAGCATCATAGGTAGCATCAGCATGGGAAGGCCGATACGTTTTTTGCATCTCGCTATAGTCTTGGGGCCTAGTGTCTTTATTGCGCACCATTATCATAATTGGTGTGCCCAGGGTTTTGCCCTGAAATACTCCCGAAACAATTTCACAGGTATCGGTTTCTTTACGAGGAGTAGTAATCTTACTCTGACCCGGACGCCTGCGGTCTAGTTCTACCTGAATTTCTGCCGCAGAAATTTCCAGTCGCGGTGGACAGCCATCAATGACTACCCCAACCCCACCCCCGTGGGATTCTCCAAATGTCGTGATCCGAAACAAATGTCCAAAGGTATTGCCCATAGTTAGTGCTCTATTAGTCCTCTAATGGTAGTACTTACTTAAGCTATCAGCTATCAGCGGTCAGCGATTAGCGCACGCTACTTGAGGTGCTATCAGCGGTCAGCGATTAGCGCACGCTACTTGAGGTGCTTATGGCTTAGGTCCGATGCGTCGAAGACTGTGCCATCCTACTAGATCGGTGTTTTTGAATAAAATAAGCTGACCACTGACCACTGACTACTGACCACTGACGGCTGACGGCACCTCAAGTAGCACCATCTGTAGCGCATATGCTTACGTACTTACTTATCTTATTCCTTAGTAAAACTGTTTGGCGGCTTAAGTCCTGTTGGATTCCCACCTAATAATTTACCTAATGATTTACCTAATGATTTACTTAATAATTTACCTACTAATTAAGATTAGTTAAGTTCAAATTGTTTTGATGATCCTAATTTAAAATCTGTTATATAATTTCCCAATAATCCGATTTTATTGGTTAGGATGCTTATGGCTGTTGGTGCATTTTTAGAATTAAGGATAATTTGCCTAACCGGATGTTTTGCTTGGGGGTTTTCTGCTCCAGTTGTAGCTGAACTTACTCCCGATGGCAGCTTGGGAAATGAAGCGTCAAGGGTAACTCCTAATGTAGAGGTCAAGGGGGCGCTGGCAGATTTAATTGAAGGGGGAGCAACTCGTGGGGAGAATTTGTTCCATAGTTTTGCTGAATTTAATGTAGGAGAACTACAACGAGTTTATTTGGCTAATCCCTCTGGGATTCAGAGGATTTTAACACGGGTAACCGGAAGTAATCTATCCAATATTTTAGGCACTTTGGGAGTAGATGGGCCAGCGAATCTGTTTTTACTCAATCCCAATGGTATTGTGTTTGGAGATCAGGCGAGATTAGATGTAGCTGGTTCCTTTTTCGCCTCTACTGCCAATAGTTTGGTATTTGGTGATGGCCAGGAGTTTAGTGCCACATCACCAGAAGCCCCGCCACTGTTAACCATTAATATCACCCCAGGATTGCAGTATGGCAAATATGACCCGAGGAGCACAATTACAAATGCTGGGAATTTAGCAGTAGGACAAGATTTAACCCTAGCCGCTGGCCATCTGGATTTACAAGGTCAACTGGAAGCTGCTAGGGATTTAACTCTGTTCGCAGAAGATACAGTCACGATTAGGGATAGTGTAGCGCAACCCTTTAGGTTGTCAGCAGGTGGCTTGCTGCTAATTCAGGGCAATCAGTCAATTGATATTGCTGCCCATAACCATGTCCTAAGTGGTTTATTTGCTGGTTCTGATTTACGGTTGCAATCGCATAATCCTATCGCTGGGAATGCTTACTATTCCGCTGGCGGCAGTGTCAGTATCGAACAGTTGGATGGGCTACCGGGAAATTTAGTCAGTCCCCATGATCCGATAATTCTGGCCAATGGGGATGTCAGTTTAGGAAACTATACCGGAGCATCACTCCATATTTTGGCAGGAGGTAGTGTTACCATTGGGGACATCGAA
>NZ_JAAHGN010000960.1:0-2970 GCF_010672485.1 Moorena sp. SIO2C4
CGATTCCCGATTCCCGATTCCCGATTCCCGATTCCCGATTCCCGATTCCCGATTCCCGATTCCCGATTCCCGATTCCCGATTCCCGATTCCCGATTCCCGATTCCCGATTCCCGATTCCCGATTCCCTGTTCCCTATTCATTGATAGTAATAGGCGATAAATATGTGAAATCCTAGCATCACAAAGAATACACTGACTAGGAAGATATGGGTGGATAGCCAGATAGAGCGTAGATTACGAATTAGGGGGCCTTTAGATATACCCGGTAGCATGCTGCCAATGCCATCCTTTGCTGGCACCCAACCAAAATATTTTCTAGGAGATTCTAACACCCCGGTTTCCGCCACAACACCGACTAGAGCCGATAGGGTTACACCAAAAAATACCCACAGGAATATAGAATTAAAATTCTTACCCGTCGCCCCAATGGTATGAATTAATGTTGTCCCTAAAAGTGCGACTCCCAAAAAGATATGTAAACTGCGCCACAGCTGCATAGAACCAGGAATAGTCAACTTAATCATCCAGCCACGACTACGCTTTCTAGCTGTTAGTACCATCTCAAACAATACAAAGGCTAGGGATAGATAGCCGGTAATTTGCTTATAAAGTTCCCCTTGTAAAAGCTGATACCATTTAAAATAATTGTCCCGCAGCATCGGTAGATAAAGGGAACTGAGGGCAAAGGGAGTCAGAATTACCACACAGATGAAGGTGAGGATGATTAAGGTAGAAAATTTGGGCTTCATAACATAGTGGCTTTTCGGTTAAACCTATTTTTTAAGCAGTCAGCAGTCAGCAGTTAGCAGTCAGCAATCAGCAGTTAGCAGTCAGCAGTCAGCAGTTAGCAGTTAGCAGTCAGCAGTCAGCAGTCAGCAGTCAGCAGTCAGCAGTCAGTCTTTGGGTGATAGTTGATAGCACCTCAAGTAGCGTGGGCATAAGCTGATAGCTAATAGCTGATAGCTGATAGCTGATAGCTGATAGCTGATAGCTGATAGCTGATAGCTGATTGCTGATAGCTGATAGCTGATAGCTGATAGCTGACACATTTCCCCTAAAAATTAGGTGCCTTTTAGAGGCAGATTAATGATGACGCCACCCATGACTTCGCCCATCTCGAAGACTTTGTCAGGATAGCGCTCTTTGTGTACAGGATGGGTGTTGTGGCAAGTGACACAGGCTTCAGCGACGGCTTTATCAGGGTAGACGGCAGAAAAATAGGTTGTACCAGCAATTTCTTGATAGTCTTTGTAAGGCTCACCAGTTTCAACCACTTCTGCCATTGCTTTCTTTTCAAATTCAGATTTTGGCGCTTGGTTATCGTTGATGTTCCAAGGGGAAATTAAGCCGTAGGTAAACTCTCCGTTATCAGAAGCAATCTCTGCTCCTAGACGGAACATTTGAGCTGGTAGGGGAATACCACCAGTTTGTTGCCAACCTTCAGTGGCTTCAGCATCAACTACTCCCTTTGGCTTGTCTTTGCCTTCTAATTTCTTTAAGCGGTTAATAACGTGCTTGGTGTAAGCGGTGCGGTCTGCTAACAGTACAGTATGGATATAATCCACAACTAATTCCGGAGCAACACCTCCAGCTTGCTGACTGGAACCGCCGCCACAAGCTACAACAGTGACGCAAATCGCTAAACCTAAGGCAATTAAGCCCACAGCTTTGGTTTTCATGCGATGTAGCAATGTATTGATTGCCATGATTTCGTGTTTCCTCTCCTTGTATTTAATTGGTATGACGTGGCTATGACGTAGCTATGACTAGGGCTAGGAATGATTAGCGTTAGCTAGTAGCTTTAATTAGTAGCTTTTACTACTAGTAGCGTTAATTAGTAGCGTTAATTAGTAGCTTTTACTACTGTTCAGCGTTACTCGACCGTTTCTTCTCAAATGCACGAACTAGATCAAAGGTTTCTAGCTGAAGGCTAGGAGGTCGAGCAAAGTTTTCCTCTACTAGCTCATCGTCGAAGATGCTGTTATAGCTATACTCGACGCTGTGGCAGTTCATACAAACTTCCTTAACCATGCGATCGCGTGGTTTAAGAGTAAAGGTATTGTTGTGATTAACGACAATTGTGTTTTCTGTGTTTTCCAGCTGCTGACGAGGTAGATGACAGCTAGCACAGGTGACCGATTCACCATTAGGTCTGGGTAACGTACCTTGGTCGGCCAATAGTTCGGCATGCTTTGAGTTTTGATAGTTGAGGGAGTGGGTGTCATTATGACAGGTCAAGCAGGAATCTACAGAGGCTTGCCAGGTATTTACAGAATGGACATTGTGACAGCTGTTGCAGTTCATTTGCTTGTCCATCGCTGACTCTTTCATCGGCAAATGAGCCATTGCTGGTGTCAAGGGAGATAGTCCTTCTGAGATCCGAATGCCATGCTTACCATACAGAAAGGTCTCAACTGCTACCTCATGGCAACTTTGACAACTTTCCTGGGTTGGTTTAACCACTAATTCTTTAGTGTCAGAGTCTTGGTGACAGCTAGAGCAGTTAACGTCTGCTAAGGCATGAGCACTGCCTTGCCACAACTGATTAATTTCAACTAATTCCCCTTGGGAAAGGGATGCAGCGGCGTCTTTGGGCACACCCCCATTAGTGGCTACATCAATAACAGTGTTTGTGTTACCTCGGATACCGCTGACGAATACAAACCCAATGAGGACGAGTATAATCACAATCAGTTTTTTCATGACTCGCTCCCCAGGAATTCTTCACCTAAATCGGGAGTAGGCGCTTCTTCTAATTCCCCAGTAACTGTGCGCTCCAACAGTACAGGTTCTGGCAACATCGGCAACTGATCGATATTCTGACGCAGGAATCCTGTCGAGATGGAGCGGTGGTCGTGGAAGTTATGACAGCCTGCGGTCCAGCAACCATCCGGAGCAAATCCTGTATGACTGGCTAAGTCACCGGTGATGATGCCCTCATGGCAAGCCATACATAGGTCTGGCTTGAGA